>JBAVTI010000470.1:0-40850 GCA_049696055.1 Paracoccaceae bacterium
ATGCACCCCACCCAGCGACAGCATCTGGCTACCATATTCCGCCGTGGTCACATGGCCCACCGCCTCGCCATCCACCCGAACCACCGCGCCTTCCGCCCCCAGATAGCGGTCGGTATCAATCTTCACCTTGACACCGCAGTAGGAAAAGATCGCCTCGGTCACCACCGTCACCATATCCGCGCCATCTACCACCGACGACACGATAAACGGCGCGGGCTTGTAATCGGGGTAAGTCGTCCCCGACCCGATCCCCGTCACCACCGCATCTGCAACCATCTCGCCATCCCACGCGGCAACGGCAAACGGCACCAGGCGCCCGCCCGCCTCGACCGCATGCGAAAGCATTACCACCGGATCGGTGCGCACAATCCGCCCGTCCGCATTGGCATAGCGGTCACAGGCCCCGGTTTGCCCCGGCGCGATGTAGCACATCACCGGACAGGCATCGCAACGGATCTTCTCGTCGGCCATCACCGCTCTCCCTTTGCCGCCTTGATCGCCGCCAACACCCGGTGAGGCAAGGCAGGCAGCCGCGTAACCTCGGCCCCACTGGCATCGCGGATTGCATTCAGAATCGCCGGTGCCGTTGGTATCAGCACATGCTCGCCCAACCCCTTTGCCCCCATCGGCCCCTCAGGATCAGGCACCTCGATCAGGATGCTGTCAATCGGCGGCACATCACCAATCGTCGGTATCAGATAGTCGTGCAAATTCTCGGTCCGCCCCGGGATATACTCTTCCATCAGCGCCAGCCCGATGCCTTGGGCAATACCGCCCTCGATCTGCCCTTCCGCCATCTGCGGATTGATTGCCCGCCCCACATCATGCGCCGCCGTGATCTTGATCAGATGAACGGTTCCCAAAGCCATATCCACCTCCAGCTCGACCATCTGCGCGCCGTAGCCGTAAACCGCATAGGGCTTGCCCTGCCCATTGGCATCCAGTCCACTGGTCGGCGGGTCATAGGTTTCTTCGGCCGATACCGCATAGCCAAACGCGTCAACCGCCATCGCCCGCAGATCAACCCGCCGATCGACGCCCCCTTCGCTTACCAACACAAACCGCCCCACCACCTCCAGCCGCGCATCATCCCCCATATTCGCCAGGCGCAAAATCTTGGCCCGCAGCGCCTGCCCTGCCGCCATCGCCGCCCGCCCACTGACAAAGGTCTGCCGCGACGCCGAGGTTTTCCCCGCATCAGGCGTCAGAAACGTATCCGGCCCCACCAGTTCCAACATCCCCACCGGCACCCCCAGGGCATCCGCCGCAATCTGCGCAATCACGGTGTTCGACCCCTGCCCGATATCGGTCGCGCCCTGATGCAACACCACCCGGCCCTCCGCCGAGATTCCGATCCGCATGGTAGACGGATTGGGCAAGGATGTATTGCCGCAGCCATACCAGCACGACGCCACCCCCACGCCGCGCCGCCGTATCGGGCCCGCCGCATTCCACGCAGCCGCCTCTGCAAGCGCCCGCGCCCACGGCCCGCTAAGTACCTCCAAACACTCAACAATTCCCGCCGCCCGCACCGCTTGCCCGGTCGCCGTCACATCGCCATCGCGCAGCGCATTCAGCGCCCGAAACGCCAACCGGTCCATCCCCACCGCCGCCGCCAGCCGATCATACAACACTTCTTGCATGATCGCCGCCTGCGGCACGCCAAAGCCGCGAAACGCCCCCGATACCGGCCCATTGGTATGCACCGCCCGCGCTGTCGCCAAAATCGTCGGCGTCAGATACGGCCCCGAGGCATGCACCGGCACCCGGTTCGCCACCGTCGGCCCCCAGCTGGAATAAGGGCCGGTATCAAACACTCCATCAAACGCCATCCCCACCACGCGGCCATCTGCATCGCAGCCCACCCGCGCCGTCATCCGCGCCGGATGCCGCTTGGTGGTCGAGGCCATAGACTCAGCCCGGCTATACACCATCCGCACCGCCCGCCCGGTTTTCAACGCCACCAACCCGATCAACGGCTGCAAACTTACATCCAGCTTCGACCCAAACCCACCCCCCACTGCCGAAGGCAAGATCCGCACCCGTTCCACCGGCAACGCCAAAACCGCCGCCGTATCATCGCGGTCCATCACTGGCGCTTGGGTGCAGGCGCGAATGCACAAAACGTCGCCCTCCATCCACGCAGCCCCCGCCTCGGGTTCAATATAGGCGTGTTCGACAAAGGCGGTTTCCATCGCCCCGTCCACCACATGCGCCGCCCCCGCCAAGGCCGCCGCAACATCGCCGCGCTTTACCCGGCCCTCAATCAACAGATTGCCCGCGCGATGCGCATGCACCAAAGGCGCAGCGTCGGCTTGCGCTGCCACCGGGTCCATCAACGCGGGCAAAACCTGCCATTCCACCGGAAACCCGTCCAGATCCATCGCCCGCCCGTCATCCTCAAACGCCACCAGCGCCACCGCTTCACCGCGAAAGCGGGCTTCGCTAATCGCCAGCGCAGGCTGATCGACAAAGGCCGGAATAACCCCAAACGCATTGCGCCCCGGAATGTCGGCGGCCGTAAACACCAACGACGCGCCCCGTGTTTTCGCCCAACCCGCCACATCGCCAAACCGGAATGACGCCCGGTGATGCGGCGACCGTACCGCCTTTAGCATCAGCCCTCCGCGCCGCCATACATCCGCGCCAAACAGATCGCCCGCCACCTTGGCCGCGCCATCCAGCCGCGCCACCCGCGCCCCCACGGCCATGCCTGCACCCGGCAAATCGGCCACCGCAACCGCGCGCCCGGCATCGCACACCGCCGCAATGATTTTGCGGTACCCGGTGCAGCGGCACAAAACCCCGCCAAGGCCGGCCTCAACCGTGGCTTCATCCGGCATCGGCACCGCGCGCAACAAAGCCACCGCCGCCATCAACATTCCCGGCGTGCAAATCCCGCATTGCGCCGCGCCGTGGCGCAAAAATGCGGCCCTAAGTCTGCTTAAAACGTCATCCACAGCCTCAACCGTTTCAACGCGGCGCCCCGCAACCCGCGCTGCGGGCATCAAACAGGCACAAACCGCCGCACCGTCCACCAACACCGTACAAGCGCCACAATCCCCCGCATCGCACCCCACCTTGGTGCCCAAAAGCCCCGCATCCTCGCGCAGTACCTCTGACAGCCGGCGCGTCGGCACCACGTCCAGATCCACCGCCACCCCGTTCAGCACAAACCCCACGTTCATGCCAAAACCTCGGCCACCGCGCGCCGCAACAACTCTGCCGCCGCCCCAGCCCGATACCCGGCCGAGCCGCGCAAATCATCCATCGGGTCCAAAGCTGCCGCCACATCGCTGTCCAAAATCCGCAATTCCCCCACCGGCACACCGACTAACCCCGCCTCAACCCCCGGCAGCCGTCGCGCCACCCCCGAACACGCCCCCACCGCCAAAGCCGCCTCGACCACTACGCCCCGCGCCACCACCAGCCGCACCGCTACCATTGCAATCGAGATCACCAGATACGCCCGCGCCCCCAGCTTCAAAAACCGGGTCTCGCCGCGCAGCGTTGGAAGATGCACCGCCACCAGCACCTCATCCGCCGCCAAATCCACCTTTCGCGGTCCGATCAGGAAATCACCCAGCGCCAGCTGCCGCACCCCGCGCACACTCGCCAACTCGACTTGCGCCTCCAGCACCAACAAAGGCGGCACCCCATCGGCGGCAGGCGAGGCATTGCACAAATTGCCGCCAATTGTCCCCGCATTCTGGATCTGTCGCCCGCCAACCACCCGCGCCGCCTGTCGTAGCGCCATGGGCAGATCCGCCGCCGCCGCAATTTCGGCCCAGCTTACACAAGCGCCGATCCGCACCCCGCCCGCATGCTGTGAAATTCCCTGCAACTCCGCCAGTCCGGTGATGTCGATCACATCGCCCGCAATCGCGCGCCCGGCTTCGGTCGGGTAGATATCCGTCCCCCCTGCCAAAATCCGCCCCGCGCCCAACATTGCCAAAGCATCAGCCAGCCGTGTCGGTCGGGTAAAATCGGGCATCGGCACAATCCTGTTCAAACTGCCTCTACCCTGCGACCGCCGCCTTAAGCTGTCAACGCTCCGCACCGACACGGCCCTGATGCCGCGCGACAAAGCGTGCCACTTCGGCCTCGGTCGCCACCGTTCCGGTGAACGCCTCGACATAGGTCGGAATGCGCTGCAACCGCAGCCCAAGCGCTTCTTCCGTCCGCATCGAAATATAGCCGATCTGCGTCAGGTAAATCGTGCGCGCCCGAATATCCGCCTGCGCCTCGGTATAGTTGAACCGCAGAAACATTGCTCGCAGCGCCGCCAACCGCGCAAGGTCGGCCTCGGCCAGCGCCGCCGCCACCGGAGGCGCGCCTTGTCCCCAGCTGCGGATTGCAAATTCCATCCGCGCATCGAACAACTCGGGCGTTATCCAGCAGTCATTGACGTTCAGCACCGCCTCGGCAATCGTCTCGGCATAGCTCTCGGTTCGCGCAATCAGATTGCCAGTATTGCGCCCCTGCCACCGCGCGATCAGCCCGGCAAGCAACGCCTCGCGGTCGGCAAAATGCCAATAGAAACTTGTGCGCGACAAGCCCAGCTTCGCCGCCAATGGGCCCAGCTTTACCGCCCCCACCCCGCCCTCAAGCAGCGCATCATAAGCGGCATCCAGCCACAAGTCCGCCGACCCCCGCCAACCACGTTCGGCAAGGGGGGCGGTCGCGTTATCAAAGGCGGGCGCTTGGGTCATAGCCGCACACTACCCTCTCAAACCACCCCACGCAATAAAATTGACATCAGCGTCGTCAAAATCGACACCCCTGTCAATTTTGATCTTCCCACGCCAAAAAACCTGGTTTAGGCTGTTGGTCAAACGTATGGCGCAAAGCCATACGCAGACCATACGTTCAGCATACCTGCCATTTCGCCAACAAACGGGGTTATCACATGTCATCTGATCCGCTGCTTCAGCCCTACACCCTTAAACACCTCACGCTGAAAAACCGGATCATGACCACCAGCCATGAACCCGCCTATCCCGAAGACGGCATGCCCAAAGATCGCTACCGCCTGTATCATCTAGAGCGTGCCAAGGCTGGTGTTGCGCTGACAATGACCGCCGGTTCCGCTGCCGTTTCCAAGGATTCTCCGCCGGTTTTCAACAACATCCTCGCCTATAAGGACGAGGTCGTGGGTTGGATGAAGCGCCTGACCGACGATTGCCACGAACAGGGCTGCGCCGTGATGATCCAGCTCACCCACCTTGGCCGCCGCACCCGCTGGGACAAGGGCGATTGGCTGCCCGTCGTCGCCGCCAGCTCCGCCCGCGAGCCGTCACACCGCGCCTTCCCCAAGGTCATCGAAGACTGGGATATCGAACGCATCATCACCGATTACGCCGACGCCGCCGAGCGCATGCAGGCCGCCGGATTGGATGGCGTGGAGTTCGAATGCTACGGCCATTTGATGGACCAATTCATGTCCCCCCTGACCAACAGCCTCGCCGCCCCCTACGGCGGCAGCTTCGAAAACCGCGCCCGTTTCGCCTTGGACGTCCTTACCGCTTGCCGCAAACGTGTCGGTGAGAAATTCCTGCTTGGCGTGCGCTACACCGCAGACGAGGCCCACCTTGGCGGTATCACCGCCGACGAAGGCATTGAAATCGCCAAACTTTTCAAAGCCTCGAATTTGGTCGATTTCGTCAACATCATCAAAGGCCGCATCCACACCGACCCAGCGATGACCGATGTGATCCCGATTCAAGGCATGAAGTCCGCCCCCCACCTTGACTTCGCGGGCCGTATCCGCGCCGAGGTTGGCCTGCCCACCTTCCACGCCGCCCGCATCCCCGATGTCGCCACCGCCCGCCACGCCATCGCCTCAGGCAAGCTCGATATGGTCGGCATGACCCGCGCTCATATGGCCGATCCGCATATCGTGCGCAAAATTACCGAGGGCCGCGAAGAAGACATTCGCCCCTGCGTCGGCGCCACCTATTGCCTTGATCGCATTTACCAAGGCGGCATGGCCCTGTGCATCCACAACCCCGCCACCGGCCGCGAAGAAACCATGCCCCACACCATCACCCCCGCCGCCACCCAAAAAACCGTCGTTATCGTCGGCGCTGGCCCGGCAGGACTTGAGGCCGCCCGCGTCGCCGCCGAGCGTGGTCACAAAGTCACCGTGTTCGAGGCCGCTCCCACCCCCGGCGGCCAGATCCGCCTCACCGCCCAAACCCCGCGTCGGCGTGAGATGATCGGCATCATTGATTGGCGCATGGCCCAATGCGCCGCCCGCGATGTCACCTTTCATTTCAACACCTGGGCCGAGGCCGCCGACATCACCGCCCTCAACCCCGATATCGTCATCATCGCCACCGGCGGCTTGCCCACTACCGAAATCCTTGATCACGGCAACGATCTGGTGGTCTCGACGTGGGATATCCTGTCGGGCGACGTCAAACCCGGCACCAACGTTCTGTTGTACGATGATGCGGGCGACCATGCCGCCCTGCAAGCCGCCCAACTCATTGCGGAATCTGGCGCTACCGTCGAGATAATGACCCCAGACCGCACCTTCGCCCCCGATGTGATGGCGATGAACCTGGTGCCCTACATGCGTGCGCTGCAAGACAAGAAGACCACCTTCACCGTCACCTATCGCCTTACCTCGGTCGAGCGTGACGGCAACCAACTGCGCGCCACCGTCGGCTCTGATTACATGCCGCTGGCCAAGACAGCGCATTACGACCAGATCGTCGTCAATCACGGCACCCAACCGCTGGATCAGATTTACTTCGACCTCAAGCCGCATTCAGTTAACCTTGGCGCTGTCGACTATGACGCTCTCATCGAAGGTCGCCCGCAATCCCTGAACGGCGGCCCCGCAGGCTTCCAATTGTTCCGCATCGGTGATGCCGTCGAGGCCCGCAACACCCACGCCGCCATCTACGATGCCCTGCGCCTGATGAAGGATATCTAAAGCCAAAACCGCGTTCTGCCCAATTTCTTATTGGCAGAAATATCCCCGCGCGGCGCGCACCAGCGTTCGCCGTCTTAAACCGCGCGTCGGTGACTAAACGTATGGCCCAAAGCCATACGCAAAACATACGTCTACCATACTTGGGTTTTTCAATGATTCCAGCCCATTAACCCCTGATTCGTCGCAGATTAGCCGAACCGGCAGTTCACCGCGCCAAACGCCCCGAAATCCGCTTCGATCAAACTTCCCGGCAAACATTCCACCGGTCGAATAAACGACCCTGACAAAATCACTTGCCCCGCTTCGATCCGCTGGCCGTAGGCTGCCAATCGCCGCGCCAACCACACAATGCCCAGCACCGGGTCGCCCAGCACCCCCGCCCCCAACCCGGTCTCCTCGACCTCGCCGTTGCGACTGACAATCGCCCCTACCCAGCGCAAATCAAACGCCTCCGGCGCATGGCGCTGCACCCCCAAAACGATCCCCGCATTGGCCGCATTATCCGAAATCGTATCGGTTATGATCCGCGCTTTCCCGCTTGCCGGGTCGGCCCGCAAAATCCGCGTATCCAGAATTTCCAAAGCCGGAACAACCACTTCCGTTGCGGCCAACACATCCCCGCGCGTCACATCCCCGGCCAGATCCGCCTGCATCACAAAGGCTATTTCCGCCTCGATCCGCGGTTGGATAAACCGCCCCTTCGGCACCAAAGCGCCGCTCTCAAACACCATATCCGCCAGCAAAACCCCACTATCGGGAATGTCGATATTCAGCGCATATTGCATCGCCTTCGAGGTCAGCCCGATCTTCCACCCCACCACCGCCTGCCGCTTCAACGCCACAAACGCCGCCTGCACGCGGTAGGCATCGTCCATCGTCATGCCCGGATATTTCAACGACAAAAGCCCGCATTGAACCCGGCTTTGCTCTGCCAGATACAGCGCCGCCGCCGCCTCGGCAACCTCATCGGATGTCATGCAAGTACCTCATCCGCCACAATATTTCGCAAAACTCCCAAACCATCCGCCGACACCTCGACCACATCTCCCGGCACCAACCACTTCGGCGGATCAAACCTGGCTCCAGCCCCCGTAGGCGTCCCGCAAAGGATGACATCGCCCGGCACCAGCGTCGTAAAGGTCGAGACATAGGCCACGATTTTCCGAAACGAAAACAGCATCCGCGACGTCCGATCGCTCTGGCGCAACTCACCATTCACCCTTGTTTCCAAAGCAATATCATCCAGTTGCGCCGCATCCGTAAGCGGCACCAGCCACGGCCCCATCGCCCCCGAGGCATCAAAATTCTTGCCCTGCGTCACGTTGAATTTCGCATGCCGCACCCAGTCGCGTAGCGTGCCCTCATTGGCCAAACTCATGCCCGCAATATGCCCGTAAGCGGCACTTTCTGAAATGCGCCGCCCCCCCTTGCCGATGACGATCACAATTTCGCCTTCATAATCAAACTGATGACTTTCTGGTGGCCGGATCAAGCTTTGCCCATGCCCCACAAAACTGCGGGGAAAACGGATGAACAAAGACATGTTCGGCGGCGCCTCGACCCCATCCTTATACTCGGCATTGCGGTCGGGAAAGTTCACGCCCACGCAAATGATTTTCTCGGGCGCCGGGATCGGAATTGCGTAAGCCATTTCACTGGCAGCAAAATCCGCCTTCATCCCCGCCGCCGTTTCCGCCATCAAGCCCAGCGCACCCTCGGCAATCACTTCGCGCAACGTCGGAAAGATGTCCCCCTCACGCACTGACAGGTCGATGATGCCCGCATCGGTTTCGACACCCCAGCCAGATATGCCATGGCGGGTAAACGCAACAAACCGCGTCATGGCGCAATGATCGGCTGAGCCTTCAGCGCAGCTTCCTTTGGTTCCAACCCAGCAAACAGAGACCCTTCTTCAAACCACGACCGCGGGGCTGGCGCGCCCCAAAGTGTTTGGCGTTGCGGGTCTTTCAGATCCCATTTGATTGGTTCAAGGTCGGGGTCAACTGTTTGATAATCCGAACAATAAATCTCTATCCGATGGCCATCATGATCACGGATATACAGGAAAAACGCGTTCGAAATTCCATGCCGCCCTGGCCCGCGTTCGATGTTTTTCACATAGCCCGTCGTCGCCATCAGATCCAAAAGGTCAATGATATTCAACGGCGTCGGCACCCAAAACGCAGTGTGGTGCAGGCGCGGCCCCAGCCCGTTGGTAAAGGCCATATCATGCACCCCACCTTTGCGGTGCATCCACGCCGCCCAAAGCTTGCCCGAGTCTTCGTCCTCGGTGTACTCGGTCACGCGAAATCCCATGTCGTTCCAAAACGCCACGCTGCCATCGACATCTGGCGAAAAGGTATTGAAGTGGTCAATCCGCAGCGGCCTAACGCCATGGTAAAGCTTGTATTTTTGGTGGATTGGCGGCAGGCGATCCATTTTGGCATAGAACTCCAGCGGCACGCCAAACAGGTCGGTGGTCAGCAGGGTGCGGCCCTGATGTGGCCGGGTGATCCACGATGTCGGCAACCCTTTGGCTTTGAACCAAGCCTCGGCCCGATCTAAATCGGGTTCATCCCATACCTTGAAACCCAGCACATTCGCCACGCCAATTGCGCCCTCGCGCAGCACAACGCAGTGGTGACCCCGCTCCTCCATCGCGCGCAGATACAGCACGCCGGGTTCTTCGGCGGTGACTTGCAAGCCCAGCGTATCGACATAGAATGCGCGTGAGGCAGCAAGGTTTTTCACTGTAAATTCAACGTGCGAAAGCCGAACGACGTTGAAATCGGGATACAGGTTTGGCGCGGGAACGGGCATCGGTTATCTCCCCAGTTTCGGGATTGCGTGGGCGGTTGTGGCAAAACAGACGTTCTTGGTTTCCATATAGAAATCAAACGACCAGTCGCCACCATCGCGGCCAATGCCGCTGTCTTTGGTGCCACCAAAGGGCGCGGGCAAATGGCGATTGTTTTCGGAATTCACCCAAACCATCCCAGCCTCGACTGCATCGGAAAACCGGAATGCACGGGTAACATCCTGCGTCCAAAGATACGCCGCAAGGCCGTAAGGCACATCGTTGGCGATCGCCAAGGCCTCGGCCTCATCGGAAAAGGGAATGGCGGTCAGAACCGGGCCGAAGATTTCTTCTTGCGCAATCCGCATGCCGTTATGCGCGCCGACAAACAACGTGGGCTTGATGTAACACCCACCACCCGGCCCCGCAGCCCTTTCACCGCCCGCGGCCACCACCGCCCCATCTACGCGGGCAATATCGAAATATTCCAGCACCTTAGCCTCGTGCACCGGATGAATCAGCGGCCCCACTTCGGTCGTGGGATCCAAGGGGTGCCCAACGACTATCGCCTTAGCCCGCGCCGCAACCGCCGCCGTAAAGCGGTCATAGATACAGGCCTCAACCAGCAGCCGCGACGACGAGGTACACCGCTCGCCGTTCAGCGAATAGATCATGAACACCGCCGCATCCACCGCTCGATCAAAATCCGCATCGGCAAACACGATAACCGGGTTCTTGCCGCCAAGTTCGAAATGCACCCGCTTTAGCGTCTTTGCCCCCTGCGCCATGATCATACTGCCGGTTCGGCTTTCGCCGACAAAGCCGATGGCGCGGATAAGCGGGTGTTCGGTCAGGGCCCTGCCTGCCTCTTCGCCAAGACCATTCACAAGGTTCCAAACCCCTGGCGGCAGGCCCGCCTCTTCCGCGATTTCGACCAGCAAACGCGCCGAGAGCGGCGAGAATTCGGCCGGTTTATGGACAACGGTGCAGCCAGCAGCCAACGCGGGTGCGATCTTCCAGGTGGACAACATGAAAGGCGTGTTCCATGGCGTGATAATTCCCACCGGGCCAAGCGGCGCGCGGCTGGTCATATTCACCTGCCCTGGCGCACGCAGCGTATGACCGTCGCGGGCCTCGACGGCTTTGTCCGCGAAAAAGCGAAAGTTCTCGGCGCCGCGCAGGGCGGCTTTGGACATAAAACGCAGGGCTTGGCCGGTATCCATACATTCGACAAAGGCGATTTCCTCGGCCCGCGCCTCTATCCCGTCGGCAATGCGGTGCAGGATCTTGCGGCGTTTGGCACCATCCGTCGCGGCCCAATCGGCAAAAGCTGCTTTTGCAGAGCGGGCCGCCAGATCGACATCCGCTGCCGTACCTCGGGCCACTTTTGCCATTGGCGCGCGGTCGATCGGAGAGTGGGTGTCGAAGGTCTGGCCCAACGTGGCGGGCACTGCTTTTCCACCGATGTGGTTTAAAACACCATCGCGGCGAAAGCGTTCTAGATAGCCATTGGCGCGGGAAAGATTTTTGGCGAATTCGGTCATTTTTTCCTCAGCCGTGGATGAATGGTGTTGGTTTTCCAACTGAAAGCGGCAGAGATTTCCTGCACTTCCAGCGATAAAGCAAAGTGCGGTCTGGCCAACAGATTGGCAAAGTGCGTTTCGGCAACAGCCATCAAGGCAATGCCGATTGATTTACGATCTGCCTCGGACCGGCCCTGTCCAATTCGCAGCACCATGTCGGCAAAAGCGTTTTCTGTCAGAAGATCAGCGATAGCAAAATAGGGGCAGGGAAGCGCCCGCACGCGCACTGCGCCTGACTCGAACAGCCCGCTATCCAACAATGCTTTGCGCAGGCAGATACAAAGACCCTGCATATCGGAAAGGGCATCGAGATTGGATGAATATTCGATGGTCAGGTGGGGCATATTCTTCTCCCATATAGTTAACAGGTTAATCAAGATCAGATTGCCCTGTCAAGCCTTTGGCTTGCCAGATCCGCCCGCCAGCGAATATAGGCAAGTATGGACCAGACCCAAAAAGACGATGCGATCCTGCCGCGCGATACCAAGGCGTCGCTGCCGATGGCATTACTGCGCGCGCGCGAAGCGGTGATGGCGCGGTTTCGCCCGTTACTTGACGCCGAAGATATCAATGAACAGCAATGGCGGGTGATCCGGGTTCTGGCCGAGGCCGGAAAGCTGGACGCTACCGAAGTTGCGGCGCGGGCCAATATCCTTGCGCCGTCGCTTACCCGAATGATCAAAGCGATGGCCGAACGTGGGTTGATCACCAAAACGGGCGATGATGCAGACCGGCGGCGTGTGATGTTGGACATCACCGCCAAGGGAGAAGATCTGATCCGCGCTATTTCGCCGCACAGCCTGCGGGTTTACGCAGAGCTTGAACGCGACTTTGGTCCGGAACGTATTGCGGACCTTTTGTCGTTGCTGAACGACTTGGCCGAATTGGTGCCGGGCGATGTTGTCTAATCAACCTGTATGACTTATCCCGATATCGTGAGTATGGGGTAATTGGACCCACGATCCCTTGACGCTGGGTGCCTTACTGCCTAGTTTCAGCCCCCTACACATTCCCCCTAGGAGAGAAATCATGGGCGCCGCCACAGTTGCCGTTACAGACGCAACCTTTGATGCCGAAGTGCGCAAATCGGCCGTTCCGGTTGTTGTGGACTTTTGGGCTGAATGGTGCGGCCCTTGCCGACAGATTGGCCCGGCACTGGAAGAACTTGCGGTGCAGTACGCCGGTAAAGTGAAGATCGTAAAGATCAACGTCGATGAAAACCCTGACAGCCCGGCGATGCTGGGTGTGCGTGGTATCCCAGCACTGTTCTTGTTCAAAGATGGTCAGGTGGTTTCCAACAAAGTGGGTGCGGCCCCGAAGGCTGCGCTGGAAACCTGGATCAAATCGGCAATCTGAACTTCGATACTATCGAAAACCAAGGGCGGCCGTCGTGGTCGCCCTTTTCCTTTGGGCGAGCGGGTTGTGCGATCTGTTGACGCCCGCCATATAGAGAGCAGTAACGGAGGCAGGCATGGCGGAAGAAAAGTTTCCCGGCTGGCACGGCACGACCATTTTGGCGGTCCGGCGTGGCGGCGAGGTTGTGGTGGCAGGCGACGGGCAGGTTTCGCTTGGCAATACCGTGATCAAGGGCTCTGCTCGAAAGGTACGCCGCCTTTCGCCTGGTGGCCATCATGTGGTGGCCGGTTTTGCCGGATCTACCGCCGACGCGTTTACCCTTTTGGAGCGGCTGGAGAAAAAACTTGAGGCGATGCCGGGACAATTGGCCCGCGCAAGTGTCGAGCTGGCAAAGGATTGGCGCATGGACAAATACCTGCGCAACCTTGAGGCCATGCTGATTGTCACCGATGGTACCGATATGTTCGTGATCACGGGCGCGGGCGACGTGCTGGAGCCCGAGCATAACGTCGCTGCCATTGGGTCGGGTGGTAACTTTGCGCTCGCCGCGGCGCGGGGCCTGATGTCGTCTGATCTGACCGCTGAAGAAGTTGCTCGCCGCGCCATGGCGATTGCCGCAGACATATGCGTTTTCACCAATGGAAACCTTACCATAGAGACCATCCGCAAATGACCGACCTTACTCCCCGTGAAATTGTTTCCGAGCTGGATCGTTACATTATCGGCCAAAACGATGCCAAGCGCGCGGTTGCCGTGGCGCTGCGTAACCGCTGGCGCCGCAAAAACCTTGCCGACGATCTGCGCGATGAGGTTTACCCCAAGAATATCCTGATGATCGGCCCCACCGGGGTCGGCAAAACCGAAATCTCGCGCCGACTTGCGAAATTGGCGAAGGCGCCGTTCCTGAAAGTCGAGGCCACCAAATTTACCGAAGTGGGGTATGTTGGGCGCGATGTTGACAGCATTATTCGCGATCTGGTGGATGCCGCCATGGTGGAAACCCGCGCGCGCATGCGCGAAGACGTGAAGGCGCGCGCCGCCAAGGCCGCCGAAGACCGGGTAATCGAAGCTGTCGCCGGGAAAGATGCCCGCGAACAGACCCGCGAAATGTTCCGGGGCAAGCTGAAACGTGGCGAGCTGGATCAAACCGTGATCGAGTTGGATATCGCCGACACCTCGAACCCACTTGGTGCATTTGACCCGACCGGTCAGGGGCAAATGGGCATGATGAACCTTGGCGATCTTTTCGGAAAGTTGGGCGGTCGCAGTCAGAAACGCAAGATGACCGTTTCCGAAAGCCATGATTTGCTGATTGGCGAAGAGGCGGACAAATTGCTTGACGACGAGGCGGTAAAGGCAGCCGCACTGGAAGCCGTTCAGGAAAATGGCATTGTTTTTATTGATGAAATCGACAAGGTTTGTGCCCGTGCCGATGCGCGTGGCGCCGATGTGTCACGGGAGGGTGTTCAGCGCGATCTGCTGCCGTTGATTGAGGGCACCACGGTTTCCACCAAGCATGGGCCGGTAAAAACCGATCACATCCTTTTCATCGCCAGCGGTGCTTTTCACACTGCAAAACCGTCTGATCTATTGCCAGAATTGCAGGGCCGCCTGCCGATCCGCGTGGAATTGCAACCCCTGACAGAAGGTGATTTCGTCCGAATTCTGACCGAACCGGATAACGCCCTGACGCGGCAATACTCGGCGTTGATGGCAACCGAACAGGTCACTGTTACCTTTACCACCGACGGCGTTAACGCTTTGGCCCAGATCGCCGCCGAGGTGAACCGGTCGGTTGAGAATATTGGTGCGCGCAGGCTATACACCGTGATGGAGCGGGTGTTCGAAGAGTTAAGCTTTACCGCGCCGGATCGTGGCGGCGAAGCGATTACTGTCGATGCTGCTTTTGTCGAGGCGAACCTTGGAGCGCTTTCCCGTTCGGCAGATCTAAGTCGCTATGTGCTTTGAGGTGACAGCATCCGGGGCTTGACCCGCAGCCACAACCAAGCGATGCAGGGGAATGGTTTATCTGTCCCGCACATCCATTGCAGTCCAAGCCTTTCTGCTGCTTCTCTTAGTAGCGTCATGCACCCCCCGCGGTGAGTTGACGCTTGCGCCAGAAGCGGCAGGCATAGGCAAAAACCAAACCGTGTTTATCGGAACTACGCGCGATATCGATCCTGAAACCGGGCGATTTGGTAACGGGCGGTCGGAAACGGCCAAATTTGGCCGTTACGATATATCGATCCCACCGGACCGCGAAGTGGGCGATATCAAATGGCCGCGCCGTTCGGGAAAACCCGATCCGAAAACCGACTTCCTGACCACTGCCGAAGTGATTCACCCTGATGCTGCTGCATTTCGCGCCGATCTGTCGCGCGCCATTCGCACCGAAGCACAGGGCCAGCGAGACGCCGTCATCTTTGTGCATGGCTTCAACACCAATTTTTCCGAGGGGCTATACCGTATTGCCCAACTGACCAACGATCTGGAGTTGCCGGGAGTGACGGTGCATTATTCCTGGCCCTCGCGCGGCAGCGCTTTGGGCTATGTTTACGACCGCGATTCCGCATTGTTTGCCCGCGATGGTCTGGAGCAACTGATTGAAGGCGTATCCAGTGCGGGGGCCAATCGGATCTTTCTGGTTGGCCATTCGATGGGCACCAGCCTGGTAATGGAGGCCATCCGTCAGATCAATCTGCGTGGTGACGCGCGCTTGAAATCTAAAATTGCGGGTGTCGTGCTGATTTCTCCGGATATCGACGTGGACGTGTTCCGCGCACAGGCGCTATCAATTGGTAAACTGCCTGAACCCTTTCTGATATTTGGTTCTGACCGTGACAGGCTGTTGAATATTTCGGCACGGATTACCGGCGAGCCGGAACGGTTGGGCAACATGAGCGATATTTCGCGGTTGGCCGATCTGAAGGTGACTTATCTGGATGTAGCCGCGTTTAGTGAAGGGGCGGGACACTTTGCGCTGGGCGATTCGCCCGCGTTAATCGGGCTGATCAGCCGTATTGGCGACGTGGACGCCGCATTTGCCGCCGAAAGCCGGGGGCGGACGGGCCTGTTGCCGGGCGTGGTGCTGACTGTTCAGAACGCTACCGAAATCATTCTGGCGCCGATCACAGTTATCTCGGACGAACTTTCAAGGACGCGGTATTGCAGCCGCGCAAACCCACCTGCCGGGTGCAAAGTGGCGGACAACAAGTAAGCCAGTGTGGGCCGGAAGCGCCTAACGATGTCGTCTAAGATAGACGTAGTAGGCGCCTGCTCCGCCATGTTTCAAATGCGCCTCGGTGACTTGCAGGATTGCAGGGCCTAGCGGTGGCATGTGCAGCCAATGGGGAACCTGATGTTTCAAAACGCCGTATCGAGTGGGAATCGGCCCTTGATCGGGGCCCTGCTTGCCCTTTCCAGTGATCACCAAGACGAGCCGCAGCCCGTCGGAATGCGCGTTAAGGATAAAGCGAATAAGCTCTGGATGCGCTTCTGAAACCGTCATGCCGTGAAGATCGATCCGCGCCTCTGGGGCAAGCTTACCGCGCGACATCCGGGCGAAATTCTTGGCGTCCATCTTGAGGGGGGCATTTGCGAGCTGATCTTTCAGCGGTGGCAGAATATCATGGCCAATATTCGGCTGCGCCCGTTCGCCCACCCGAAACCGGCCATAGCTGGGAACAAGGGGCTGAGCGGGGAAATCAGGCAACAGCGGAGCAACGGGTTCTGCCGCTTTGCGGTGAAAAAACGGCGCGTGCATTGGCGTCGCCGTACGCGCGACAGCCTGCCAAAGCTCGGCTTCTTCGGGGCGTAGAATTCGGCGGCGTGCCATAGGGTCAGCCGTCCGGCATCATCGCGTAGGCCTGATCAATCGGCAGCAGCAAAACCATGCGCCCACCGTCCTTGACCGTGCCTGCGGCATCGCCCGCCGCCAAGCCAGTGCCGTAAAAGATATCGGCGCGCTGCGGGCCTTTGATTGCGCCACCGGTATCTTGAGCGATCATCAGGCTGCGGATCGGATCCCGGCCATCTTTCTCGATCCAGACGGGTGCGCCGAGGGGGGTGTAGATCGGATCTATGGCCACCGACCGCAAGGTTGTGATCGAGCGGCCCATAGCACCAATCGGACCTTTGTCGGCGGCAAGATCGGGCAGTTTTCGAAAGAACACATATGATGGGTTGTGGTTCAAAAGTTCATTGCCCGCATAGGGATTGGCGCGCACCCATGAGCGGATTTCCTGGGCGGAAACTTGATCCGGGGTATGGGTGCCACGGCGGATCAGCTCTTGTCCAATACTGCGGTAAGGTTGGCCGTTTTTACCGGCATAACCGACGCGAACGACATGGCCATCAGGCATCTTGATACGGCCAGAGCCCTGAACCTGAAGGAAATAAACCTCGACCGGATCATCAAGCCAGGCAATTTCCAGACCGCGCCCGCGCAGCAGGCCGCGACTGTCGATTTCTTCGCGGCTATGCCAAAGGCTGCCTTCGACAAGTTCGGGGGGTTTGGCATAAATTGGGTAATTGTAACGTGGGGTGCGGTACGGAGAGCCCGGCAATTCGGGTTCGTAGTAGCCGGTAAAAAGGGCAGGCGGGGTGCCAATGATCAGCGGGCGGAAGAACAGTTCAAAAAACTGACGGGCGGCGGCATCCGTTTCACCCGCATCGGCGGCAAGGCGGCAAAGCGGTTGCCACTCTGGTTCTTTCAGCTTGCCACAGGTTTCGCGGAAAGCGACCAAGGCGGCGCGATGATCATCGTCGCGCCAACCATCCAGCTCTTCAAATGCCAACACTTGCGCCGAGGCGGTCATGGTATAGCCGACCAAAGCAAAGGCGGCCAACAAAGTGCAGATGGCAGCACGCATCAATCCCCGGTGGCGACAAGTTGCCAGTTTGGATCATCGACACCCATGCGGCGCGAAAATGTCCAGATGTCGCGCTGGCGTTTTACTGCGGTTGCGCTGCCTTCGATCACTTCACCCGCCTTATTGCGGATTACAGAGGTCATTTCGCCAAGGAAGCGCACGGCGATCTCGGCCTCGCGGGTGTCGCGATCATAGGTTGCTTCGTGCAACACCAGCTCTCGAAGGCCCACGAAGTTGGCCTCGACAGTAAGGCCTTCGTCATCGCGCGCTTTGACGGCTTCGGCGAAGGACTGGTACACATCATCAGAAAGGAACGGACGAATTTTTTCGAGGTCGCCCTTTTCGAATGCCATCAGGATCATTTCATAGGCCCCACGCGCACCCTGAAGGAACGTGTTTACCGAAAAAGCTGGCTCGGCCGCTTTCATCGCAGCAAGGGCTTTGGCGGCAGGACTGCCATCGGGGGTGTGATCGGTGATGTCACGATCCGGGCCGCCTTCGATTACTTCAAATCCACGGCGAGCAACGGCGCGCTTTTCCTCCTGAGCGACGGGCGGCTTTTCAAAACCTTCGCGCGTGCCCAAGACGGATTTAAGCTTGATTATCAAGAAAACAGCGATCCCGGCCAGAACAAGCAATTGGATCAGCGAATTGTTCATCGAAACCTCTTAGGCGGGTATTGGGGTTGGTAACATGGCGTCTTGGTCACTATGTAGGGTGTGGGTGCGGCCAAGTCTACCGCTTGCCCGAATATTGAGCCTAGAAGGAGGCTGCAAATGTGGCTTTTCGCGCTGTTCGTAGCGGTTCCGCTGATTGAGATAGCCTTGTTCATCAAGGTGGGCGGCTGGCTAACGCTTTGGCCTTCGTTAGCGATTGTGCTGGCGACCGGCTTCTTGGGCATTTGGCTCATCAAGCGGCAAGGGCGGCAGGTTCTGGACGAAATGCGTGGCTCGATGAATGGCCGTGGCAACCCGATCGCGGCATTGGCGCACGGCGGGATGATCCTGATCGCAGGGGTGCTGTTGATTTTGCCAGGCTTTCTAACAGATACGCTTGGGCTTTTGCTATTGATCCCCTTTGTGCGGCGTGGGGTGATTATTCTGCTGGCCAAGAGAGTAAATGTTCAAGGATTTGAAATGCGGGACGAAGCGCACCGCAACGGGCGCGATGACGTAATTGAAGGCGAGTTTGTTGAACTGAACGCCCCGGACGACAGGAGCGGTGCCTCGGGATGGACGCGGCATTGAGAAGGACGGATTGACCTGCTAGAACCGTGTCCAGACCAGCAATGGCCCAACAGTTTTCATCAGGAGAATACCATGGCAGAGGGCAATGGTGCCGCTTCGGAAGGCGCGCCACAGATCAAGATGCAAGTGCTTGCGCAATTCGTGCGCGACATGTCGTTCGAGAATATGGTGGCGCAAAAAGGCCTGACAACAGGCGAAGTGCAGCCCGATATTCAGGTGGCTGTCAGTCTGGACGCGCGAAAGCGCCCGGCAGATTTTCAGTACGAAGTCATCACCAAGTTCAAAGTAACGTCGAAGAACAAGGTGAATGGCGATACGCTGTTCTTGCTTGAGGTTGATTACGGCGGGATCTTTCATGTTGAAGGCGTGGCGGACGAACAGTTGCACCCCTTCCTGTTGATCGAATGCCCACGTCTGCTGTTCCCTTTTGTGCGGCGGATCATTTCGGATGTAACACGCGATGGCGGCTTCCCGCCGCTGAATGTGGACACCGTGGATTTCCTTGCACTATATCGGCAAGAGCTTGCGCGTCGGGCTCAGACCCAACAAACAGAAACGCTCGTTTCCTAAAACGGACAAGCGTCGGAGCTAAAGCACAATTTGCCCAAATACTGGCGAATTGTGCTAAGCAAAAGTTCGCTTTGGACAAGAGTGATACAAAAGCGGGCTAGTTCCGCTTGTTCCAAATTGCGCCGTCGCCCAATTTACTAATAAAAATCATATGGATGGCGTTTTCTTCATCGGTAATCAGGGGCGGCAGAGGTATGGGCCGCGGGCCAGCGCGCCAAGAGGACTGGCTTGTGCTGATATCCTTGCTAGGAGCCGCCTGCGATGTGGCCAACGCAAAGTCTGGCTGGCGGCCGCCGATAAGTTCCAGATAAACCTCGGCCAAGATTTCGCTATCGAGCAAAGCGCCGTGCTTTTCGCGTGAGGAGTTATCAACGCCAAAGCGACGGCAAAGCGCGTCGAGTGAGGCAGGAGAGCCGGGGAATTTCTTGCGGGCCATGAGAACAGTATCGAGGGCGCGATCATTTGGAAGAACCGGGAAGCTAGCCGATTTGAGTTCGGCGTTTAGGAATTTCATATCAAAAGCGGCATTGTGGATGACAAGAATGTCGTCGCCGATGAAATCCAGAAAAGCTTGGGCAATGGCGCTGAAAAGGGGTTTGTCGCGCAGGAAGTCATCGCCAAGGCCGTGAACCTCGAACGCCTCTTTGGGCATCATGCGTTGAGGGTTGATATATTGGTGAAAGGTACGGCCTGTGGGCATGTGATTGAACAGCTCCACCGCGCCGATTTCAACGATGCGGTGGCCTTCAGAAGGCTCAAACCCGGTGGTTTCGGTGTCGAGGACGATCTCACGCATTTCGGGTTTCCCGGATATAGGCAATGAGGGCAAGGACGGCTTGGTGAGCCGCCTCTAACCCCAGAGTTTCGATGATATGGGTTGCGCGGGCGCGCTTTTCGGTATCGGGCATTTGACGCGACAAAATAGTGTGAAACTGCGCTTCTGTCATACCAGGGCGAGCCATGACACGGGCGCGCTGCAGGGCCGGCGGTGCGGTAACAAGAAGTGTCGCATCAAGTTCGGTTTCCGTGCCTTTTTCAAACAGGATCGGGATGTCGAGGACCAGGATATCGGATTGCGCGCTGGCGAGAAAAACTGCGCGGTCTTTCGCAACCAGCGGGTGCACGATTGCCTCCAATGCGGCGAGGAACGCATGGTCCTGAGCAATTTTGTCTTTGAGGGCGAGGCGGTTAATCCCGCCATTCTCTAATGCGTCAGGACAAAGCGCCACGATCGGGGCAACCGCTGCGCCGCCAGCGGCATAGAGACGATGGACAGCGGCATCAGCATCCCAAACAGGGATGTATTCGGCCGCAAAGAATGCGGCTGTCGTGGATTTACCCATGCCGATGGATCCGGTGAGGCCAAGGTAGAAAGGCTTCATATCCCAAGAACCGCTTTGCGTGTTGCATCGTCCACTTCGGGACGAACGCCAAACCAACGCTCGAATCCCGGGGCAGCCTGATGCAAAAGCATTCCTAAACCATCGACCACGATACAACCCGCCGCCTCAGCCTCGATCAAGAACTGGGTTTTGAGAGGTGTATAGACAAGGTCGGTGACAAGTGCGCGGGGGCTCAGAGCATCAAGTGGTACACGGAAATCGGATTTCCCAACCATACCCAACGAAGTGGTATTGACGACGGTGGTTGCGTCTTCAAGCATATTGCCGGCCTGAACCCAGTCATAAATGATCACCTTTGCGCCGAAATCCGACCGCAATGCTTCAGCACGGGGGCGTGTGCGATTGGCCACACGAATTTCGGGCACTCCAACCTCGATCAAGGCCGCAATGACGGCGCGTGATGCGCCACCGGCACCAAAGACCGCTGCCGGGCCAGATTTCGGATTCCATTGCGGTGCATTCTGGCGCAAATTGGCGATGAAACCGGAGCCATCGGTATTGTCGGCATGGATACGGCCGTCTTTGCGGAAAATCAGCGTGTTGGCCGCACCGATAAGTGCAGCACGGTCTGTAATGATATCGGCCAAACCAAGAATTGTTTCCTTGTGGGGAATGGTCACATTCACCCCAACAAAGCCAAGCCTTGGCAGCACATGCAGGGCTTCTTTCAGGTCGGCTTGGGCGATATCCATCGGGATGTAGTGCCCCTTGAGACCATAGCGCCGCAACCAATAGCCATGCAGCGCGGGCGACCGGCTGTGGGCGATGGGCGAACCAATGACGCCAGCAAGCGGGATGCGCGGATGATCTATCATGTGGCGATGAATCCTCTTGTTCCCAGATAGGCAAGCAATGGCAAAAGCGGCAAACCCAGAACGGTAAAGTAGTCACCTTCGACCGATGTGAAAAGGCGGATACCTTCTTCCTCGAGCTTGTAGCCGCCAACCGAGTGACGAATGCTATCCCAATTCCTAGCTAGATATCCCTCTAGCCAGACCTCTGTAAAGTCTCGCATTGTCAGCGTGACCTTACCAATATGCCGCCATACCGGCTTGCCATCTTCGTATACCACAATGGCAGAATACAGGTGGTGGATTTGACCGCGCATGGCGAGAAGTTGCTGTCGGGCATCGGCAAGAGATTCCGGCTTGCCCCAAGAAGTACTGTTGAAATCGAGAACTTGATCGCAGCCCATAACAAGCGCACCGGGATGGCGTTCAGCAATTTTCCGGGCCTTCATCTCTGCTAAGGCATCGGCGACGTCACGAGGCTTGGACCCTTCGGATTCAAGCGACCGGCGAATAGATTCCTCATCGATCCGTGGCGAATGAGACATGACATCAAGCCCGGCGGCACGCAGAAGGTGCAGGCGAGTCGTCGAAGAAGAAGCGAGGATCAGGGCTTTTGACATGTGGGTGAGGGTGTGGATAGTCTTTGTTTGTTCCAGACAGTGAATTTGGGGGTAACCAATGGTTAAGACCTTGGTGGTCGGTGAAGGGGCGTGTTGTCAAGGCGACGGGGAAGTTATCCCCTTGGTGACGAGGATGGCCGACCTTATGGGAAAAGAATACTACTCACAGGGGGTGGAAGAAAATCTGCAACTTCGGATGAAGAATATTTCATGTTAACTAGTTGAAAAATATCATAAATACATGGATTTTCAACCGATTTTGCTTAGTTGTGCAAATCTTTTCCACAGTGGTCGACCTGGGGATAACAGTGAGGAGAAGCGATGGCATTCAGTTATCCCCGGCCCCTACATCATCATTTCTTTTAAATATTCTTCTTATTAAGAGAAGGAAGAGCAAAGCGAGACGAACAAGATGATCGAGTTTCTGTCTGACTGGTATCCTTGGATCAAGGCCGTGCACGTGATGGCGGTGGTATCTTGGATGGCGGGATTATTCTATTTGCCCAGGTTGTTCGTGTATCATGTTGAGCAAGTGCAGCCGGACTCAGCCAGCGATGCCATGTTTCAGGTGATGGAACGCAGGCTTTTGCGTGGGATCATGAATCCAGCGATGATAGCAGCTTGGTTGTTTGGGCTGTGCTTGGTTTTCACACCAGGTATTGTGGATTGGTCAATGGTCTGGCCGTGGGCAAAAGCGTTCTCTGTATTGGCAATGACCGCTTTTCACATGTGGCTGGCCGTTCGGCGCAAGGACTTTGTAGCGGGAAAGAACTTGTTTACCGGGCGACAGTTCCGGATGATGAATGAAGTGCCTACACTGTTGATGGTGGTAATCGTGATCGCTGTTATAGTGAAATTCTAACGTCTGGATTGGGATTATTGACTTTCGTTGGAATGCGGCTTAGGTGCTGCGTGCAGGCCATTCGGCCGATGTGTTCCCTTTCCATATATCGCGCGGCTGCCGTTGAGGCGGCATGCCTAGGATGACTGAATTCCAATGACCGTTGAACGCCTGAACTTAGCCGAACTAAAAGCCAAAACTCCTGCTGATCTACTAGCCATGGCTGAAGAGTGGGAGATCGAGAACGCGCCTTCGATGCGCAAGGGCGAGATGATGTTCGCGCTGCTGAAGGAGCACGCTGAAGATGGCTGGGAAATAGGTGGTGACGGTGTTCTAGAGGTCCTGCAGGACGGATTTGGCTTTTTGCGCAGCCCTTCGGCAAATTATCTACCAGGACCAGATGACATCTACGTGAGTCCGGATATCCTGCGGCAGTTCAGCCTGCGAACCGGTGATACCATTGAGGGTGTGATCGCCGCTCCACGCGAGAATGAGAAATATTTCTGTATGACTAAAGTCACCCGGATCAATTTTGATGATCCGGAAAAGGCCAAGCACAAAGTCCACTTCGATAACCTGACGCCGCTTTACCCTGACGAGAGATTCAAGATGGAGGTCGATGATCCGACCCTGAAGGATCGTTCCGCACGGATCATTGATCTGGTAGCGCCGATTGGTAAAGGCCAGCGTGGACTGATCGTGGCACCGCCGCGGACCGGTAAGACAGTGCTGTTGCAGAATATCGCGCACTCGATCGCGACTAACCATCCAGAGTGCTATTTGATCGTGCTGTTGATCGACGAGCGGCCTGAAGAGGTGACGGATATGCAGCGCTCGGTGAAGGGCGAAGTTGTATCCTCGACGTTTGACGAGCCGGCTACGCGTCACGTTGCCGTGGCGGAGATGGTGATTGAAAAAGCCAAACGGCTTGTGGAACACAAGCGCGATGTCGTGATCTTGCTGGACTCGATCACCCGTCTGGGGCGGGCATTTAATACTGTGGTACCTTCGTCTGGCAAGGTTCTGACCGGCGGCGTGGATGCAAACGCCTTGCAGCGGCCGAAGCGGTTCTTTGGCGCGGCGCGGAATATCGAAGAGGGTGGGTCGTTGACCATTATCGCGACGGCACTGATCGATACCGGTAGCCGGATGGACGAGGTGATCTTTGAAGAATTTAAGGGCACAGGAAACTCTGAAATCGTACTTGATCGCAAAGTCGCCGATAAGCGTGTGTTCCCGGCAATGGATATTCTGAAGTCCGGAACGCGGAAAGAGGATCTGTTGGTTGAAAAGACTGATTTGCAGAAGACATATGTTCTGCGGCGGATTCTGAACCCGATGGGGACAACGGACGCCATCGAATTCCTGATTTCTAAGCTGAAGCAAACCAAATCAAACGCTGAATTCTTTGATTCCATGAACACTTAACTTCTGTCTTATCATTGGGTTAGCGGACTATGGATACGATCTATGCCTTGGCCTCTGCGCGCGGCAAGGCCGGAATTTCTATTTTGCGGTTGTCTGGACCGAAGGCGCACAGTGCGGTGGCACTAATGGTTGGACAACTGCCAAAAATGCGGCACGCGACCTTGTGTCAATTGACGTGGCGTGGGGTTGAACTGGATCAAGGGCTAGTTCTGTTGTTTGCCGAAGGTGCAAGTTTTACTGGTGAGGCCGTGGCGGAACTGCATTTGCATGGTAGTACGGCCACGGTGAAGGCTGTTCTTTTTGCGCTGTCTGAGCAGCCCGGCTTGCGGATGGCCGAACCAGGTGAGTTTACGCGGCGAGCTTTGGAAAACGGCTGTCTGGATCTGGCGCAAGTCGAGGGGTTGGCGGACCTAATCGATGCCGAAACCGAGGCGCAGCGGACGCAGGCGCTCAGAGTCCTTTCGGGAGCCGTGGGTAAACGAGCGGAGAGCTGGCGTCGTTCATTGATTCGGGCAGCTGCACTTCTGGAGGCAACGATTGATTTTGTTGATGAAGATGTGCCGCTCGATGTGGTGCCGGAGGTTCTCGCACTGGTCGATAAATTGCTGGTTGAATTGCAGCGCGAAGCCGATGGTGCGCGAGTGGCAGAGCGTATTCGGGATGGCTTTGAGGTTGCGATTGTTGGTGCGCCCAATGCAGGAAAGTCTACATTGCTAAATGCTTTGGCGGGACGCGACGCTGCTATTACATCTGACGTTGCAGGCACAACGCGGGACGTGATTGAGGTTCGGATGGACTTGAACGGCCTGGCGGTAACACTGCTGGATACGGCCGGATTGCGCGAAGCAACTGATAGAGTTGAGGAAATCGGAATCGAGCGGGCCTTGGCGCGAGCAACCTCTGCTGATCTGCGCGTATTCGTTCAGGATGGCAATGACGCTTTCTTGGGTATTGCCCCGTTGGTTGATGATATTGTTGTGCAGGGGAAAGCCGACCTCCGATCCACGGATGGAATGCGGATCTCTGGCCTGACGGGCGAGGGAATTGACAGTCTGGTTCGTTTGATTTCCGAAAAATTGTCGGAACGCACTTTGAACGTCGGCACATTCACGCGCGAAAGGCATAGGACGGCTATTCTGAAGGCAATCAGGGCTATGGAAGCTGCCCGAGAGGAAGTACAGATGGGGGCGACGCGCGTCGAAGTGGCTGCAGAGGAGTTGCGTAGTGCAATTCGAGCACTGGACTCGTTGGTAGGGCGCGTGGACGTGGAAAATCTGCTGGATGAGATATTCTCCAGCTTTTGTATCGGGAAATAGGATTGTTTCACGTGAAACATTTTGATGTCGTAGTAATCGGAGGGGGTCATGCGGGCACGGAAGCAGCAGCTGCGTCCGCGCGCATGGGCGCGAAAACAGCGCTAGTCAGCTTTAAAAAGGCTGGAATCGGCGTAATGTCATGCAATCCAGCGATTGGCGGCCTAGGGAAGGGCCATCTTGTTCGCGAGATTGACGCGATGGATGGCATCATGGGCCGGGCTGCGGATTTGGCGGGAATTCAGTTTCGGCTGCTTAATCGAAAAAAGGGACCGGCCGTTCAGGGGCCGCGCGCTCAAGCCGATAGAAGTCTTTATCGGGCAGCAATTCAGGATGCGTTGAGCGTTCAGCCTAACCTAAGCATTGTAGAGGGTGAAGTTGTTGATCTGATTGCTGAGGCCAATCAAGTTGAGGGTGTAATTCTTGCAGATGGCTCGGAAATCCGCGCCAAAGCAGTTGTTTTGACGGCCGGCACTTTTTTGAACGGATTGATTCACATTGGCGATGTGAGCCATTCGGGAGGTCGAATGGGTGATTCGCCGTCACTTGGGTTGGCCCAACGGCTTGGGGCACTCGGGCTGTCCCGCGGGAGATTGAAGACGGGCACGCCGCCGCGACTTGATGGCACCACGATCGATTGGCAAAATCTTGAAATGCAACCCGGTGATGCCGAGCCGGTAATGTTCTCTTTTTTGAATAGGGCGCCAAGAGCCCGGCAAGTTTCCTGTGGCATAACTCATACGAACGAACGGACCCATGAAATAGTCCGAAAAAACCTGTTTCGATCCGCGATGTACGGCGGTCATATAGAGGGCGTTGGTCCCCGCTATTGTCCGTCGATTGAAGATAAGGTCGTGCGCTTTGCGGAGAAGGCCCAACATCAAGTCTTTCTTGAACCAGAAGGACTGAATGATACCACGGTTTATCCTAACGGGATTTCAAGCTCGCTTCCGAAAGAGGTGCAAGAAGAATATGTGCGTTCAATTGCCGGCTTAGAGCATGTTCGGATAATTCAACCTGGATACGCGATAGAATACGACTTCTTTGACCCGCGCGGACTTAAACCCACTCTTGAATTAAGGGACTATGGGGGTTTGTATTTTGCGGGTCAGATCAACGGAACAACAGGTTATGAAGAGGCGGCGGCACAGGGGCTTGTTGCCGGACTGAATGCAGCCTCGGCGGCGAAAGACCGAGAAAGAGTCTGTTTCAGTCGATCCGAGAGTTATATTGGCGTGATGATTGATGACTTGGTGACGCGAGGGGTAACTGAGCCCTATCGAATGTTTACGTCCAGAGCTGAATATCGTCTTACGCTCCGCGCCGACAATGCAGACCAACGGCTTACATCGTTGGGCCATGATTCGGGGTGCGTTGGATTCGAGCGTATGGCGGCATTTCAAGCGAAAATTGAACAAATAAGCCGCGGAAAGACAGCGCTGCATTCGAGGACGTTAACGCCCAATGAGATTGATGCAGCAGGTGTAAAAGTGAGTCAAGACGGTGTCCGTCGATCTCTTTTTTCTCTGTTGGCGCTGCCAAACTCGCCCACAGAAGTAATTCGCGCTCTTTGTCCGGAGTATGCCTCATTGACCCCCGAGGTGCAGCTACAGATCTGGCGGGACGCGCTCTATTCGCAGTATATTGACAGGCAAGAGCAGGACGCCGCCGCTTTGCGCCGCGATGAGAGCGTTATGATACCCGAAGGGTTTGACTATTCATCCATTTCCGGCCTTTCCTCTGAATTGAAGGCAAAGCTGGCACGAGCAAGGCCTATAAACCTGCTTCAGGCAGGACGGTTAGAGGGCATCACGCCGGCGGCGCTCACGCTCATTCTTTCCCGTTTACGGCGCGGGATAAACCAAAAGGCTGCTGGATGATCATTAGAAGCGATGAACTGATGGAGGGCCTGAGTGTTTCACGTGAAACAATGGAGCGGCTGAAGAATCTGGTGACGTTGGTTGAGAAATGGAATCCTACAATAAACCTGATTGCAAAGTCGACGACAGGTGACGTTTGGGCGCGCCATATTTTGGATTCTGCGCAGCTATACCTGCTTGCGCCTGAGGCCGCAACGCAGTGGGTTGATCTCGGTAGCGGTGGAGGGTTCCCTGGTTTGGTGATTTCTTGCATAGCAGCAGAAAAGCGGCCTCAAATGAATGTCACCCTTGTAGAGGCCGACCAACGCAAGGCTACCTTTCTTCGGCAGGCTGGTATGTCTTTGGGATTGAATCTCCGGGTTGTTGTTGCACGAATCGAGAGTGTGGAGCCGCTAAATGCCGAAATTATTTCAGCACGTGCTCTTGCGCCGCTTGATATTTTGCTTGGGTTTACATCACGACACATGGCCGCGGATGGTCTTGCATTGCTCCAAAAAGGAGCAAATTACGCTGCTGAAATCACTGCCGCTCGTAAGAACTGGTCTATGTCCCTTGAGGCGGTGGCGAGCAAGACCGAACCAAACGCGGCCATCTTAGTCGTGAAGGCGCTTTCCCATGTCTGATCCCACACGCCCGAAGCAAGCTCGTATTATCGCGATAGCCAACCAGAAGGGCGGAGTTGGAAAAACAACGACAACAATAAATCTAGCTGCAGGATTGGCCGAGCTAGGTGCCCGCGTATTGCTGGTTGACCTTGACCCGCAAGGCAATGCATCGACCGGGCTCGGCGTTGATCCTAGCAAGCGCCGCTTTACGTCTTATGATCTATTGATCGACGAGGCGCCGCTTTCGGATGTGATTCAAAAGACACAGATTGATTCGTTGTTCATTTGTCCCGCCAATGCCGACCTTTCTTCGGCCGATATGGAGTTGGTGGCCAATGAAAAGCGCAGCTTTCTATTGCATGACGCCCTTCGCCAGCCGGCAATTGACAGCTATGCCTTAGACTTCATTCTGATTGATTGCCCGCCGTCTTTGAGTCTGCTGACCGTTAATGCCATGGTGGCGTGCCATTCCGTTCTGGTTCCACTTCAAAGTGAGTTTTTTGCATTAGAAGGGCTTTCACAACTGATGCTGACAATTCGCGATATCAGGCAGACGGCCAATGCTGAATTGCGCATCGAAGGTGTGCTATTAACGATGTATGATGGGCGGAATAACCTGTCTCAGCAGGTAGAAAGTGATGCGCGCCAAAACCTCGGGGATTTGGTGTTCAAGACCATTATTCCTCGGAATGTACGCGTTAGCGAAGCGCCGTCCTATGCGTTGCCGGTATTGATATACGACCCCACATCCAGAGGAAGCGAAGCTTATCGTGCGCTCGCATTGGAAATCGCAATGCGCCACGGCATTGCGGGCACTAAACAGGAGGCTGCTGTCTGATGGAAAAAAAATCCGAACGCCGTGGGCTTGGACGCGGCCTTTCTGCGCTAATGTCGGATATCAATCTGGACACAGGATTGGAGGCTGGGCGCGCTTCGGCGGCTCCCCGTCGGGGTGATATTTTCGTACCCGTTGAAAAACTGGTTCCTAACCCATTGCAGCCACGAAGAGATTTCGAGCCCGAGGCTCTGGAAGGATTGGCCGCATCAATCCGACAGAAGGGCGTCATACAGCCACTGATTGTGCGCCCAATTCCCGGATCTGATACTTACGAGATTGTTGCTGGCGAGCGACGTTGGCGTGCATCGCAAATCGCGCAGTTGCATGAGCTTCCTGTACTCGTTCGGGAATTTGACGATACCGAAGTGCTTGAGATCGCTATCATCGAAAATATCCAGCGCGCCGATCTAAATGCGATCGAAGAGGCGATGGGGTTTCGGCAGTTGATGGATCGCTTTGGTCACACCCAGGAAAAGATGGCAGAAGCGCTTTCAAAAAGCCGTAGTCACATAGCAAATCTTCTACGTCTTTTGACCCTACCCGCCGACGTTCAGACTATGTTGCGGGATGGCAAGCTAACGGTCGGACACGCGCGAGCACTAATCACTTCGCCCAACGCTTCAGAGTTAGCGCAAGTTATTGTTGCAAAAGGCCTTTCGGTTCGGGACGCCGAGAGGCTTGCAAAGACAAAAAGCTCGGCATCAGGAAGACCCATCGATGCGCGCAAGCATGGGCGTGCAGAAAAGGATGCGGACACTCGTGCATTGGAAGCGGATCTTTCTGCCAATCTGCATATGTCCGTTAGTATAAAGCATGAGTCCGGCGGCGAGGCCGGCAGTGTGACGATTCGCTATAGCACGCTGGAAGAGCTTGATAGTCTTTGCCAAGTGCTGTCGGTCATCCCTCGGGACGGCTCCATATAAAGATTGCAGTTCCGATAAGCACAATTCCTTGGATCCCCAGAAGAATCGGCCTGACCCCCAATGCGATCGACAGCGAAAAAGCTAATAGCATCGATCCGCTGGCAAGCAGTTTCGCGCGCCTCTTAATGGCGCCGGATCGATTCCAGTGTTCGATTGGCGGACCAAGTGTAGGATGCGAAAGCAACCAGTTGTGAAGGCGATCGGAAGAACGAGAAAAGCAAAAAGCTGCCAGCAGAAGAAACGGAACTGTTGGTAAAAGTGGTGTGACGATACCGATAGCACCCAGGACAAGTGCGATAATTCCTAGCGTGACCCATACCCACTGCATCATCTTAGGCACGCGATAATTCTGTGATAACCGAGTTCAAAACCATCCGACCATTTCGTGTAGCCATTAAGGTGTCACCTTTCATCGTAATCATACCGAATTCAATCAAGTCATTGATTTTGCTTATCTTAATATCTATCCCACTGAGGGATTGGTAGCGTGAAACGGAAAGTCCCTCACGCAATCGCAAAGACATCATCAAGTATTCGAGCGCCTGTTCTGATTTTGAAACGTGGTCGCGTATGGACTCGCCGCTTCCAATGGATTCAACCAGCTGCAACCATTCGCCCGGCGGCTTTGGCGCTTCGGTCGCCCAACGTGTACGATCCAGCGTTAGTCGACCATGTGCGCCTGGCCCGATGCCAACGTAGTCACCTGCTCGCCAATAGATAAGATTGTGGCGTGATTCCGCGCCGCGTTTTGCATGATTAGAAACTTCATAGGCGGGAAGACCGGCTTCTTCGCAAAGATCTTGGGTCGTAGCATAGAAGTCGGCGGAAAGATCGTCGTCTGGAAGGCCGCGCAGACCGCCGCGTGCGAAGCGGTCGCCGAATGCAGTGCCGTCTTCAATGGTTAACTGGTATAGTGATAGATGGTCGGCCGCCATCGTTAGGCCAACGCGAAGTTCTGCCTGCCATTCTTTCAGTGTCTGGTCCTGACGCGCGTAAATCAGATCGAAACTAACGCGATCGAATGTATCTCGTGCAAAATCGAAGGCAGCCCGCGCTTCTGAAACCGAGTGCAGCCGCCCTAAGCGCCGAAGATCAACGTCGTTGAGCGCCTGAATGCCCATGGATATTCTGTTGACGCCTGCATCACGGTAGCCCTTGAAGCGCCCCGCTTCGACGGAACCCGGATTTGCTTCTAGCGTTACCTCCCAGTCATTTACAACCGACCAGGTAGCGCGGACGCGATCTAGAATCGCCGCGACCAGCGCTGGCTCCATTAGCGATGGCGTCCCGCCACCAAAGAAGACGGATGTAAGCAGGCGGCCCTTGGTTTCTTGGCCCGCGCGGTCAATCTCCGCCAGATAGGCCTTCTCCCAGCGGCGCTGATCAATGCTGGTGCTAACGTGACTATTGAAATCACAATATGGGCATTTTGACTGACAAAACGGCCAGTGCAGATAGAGCCCAAAGCCACCAGCTTGCCAGTCTTCCATCTGCTATCCTTTGAAGGCAGTTACCTCGATCTCGACCAACATTTCCGCTCGGATCAGCCCGGCGATGACCATTGTTGCCGCAGGGCGAATATCACCGAAAGCCTCACCCAAGGCTGGAATCAATTCTTCGATCAGCGACGCGTCCGCAACAAAGTACTGCACACGAACGATGTCTTCCATTGTGAAGCCAGCTTGATCAAGCACGCTTCGTATTGTGGCAAAACAGTTGCGCGCTTGAGCGGAAATGCCAGCCGGCATCACCATTGTCGTATAATCGTACCCGGTGACGCCGGAAACAAAACACCAGCCACCTTTAACGATTGCGCGGCTATAGCCCATCGTTGCCTCGAATGGAGATCCCGTAGAAATGCGTTTCATGTGAAACATCCCTTTACCAGTTTTCGAAAAGCATCAGCCCGGTGGCTGATTTTGTTTTTCTGCCACCGATCCATTTCGCCAAATGTGGTTTCGAAACCTTCGGGCTGGAAGATCGGATCATAGCCGTGGCCTTGGTCGCCGCGCATTGGCCAGATCACCTGACCCGGCATTATTCCCTCAAACACCTCGTCGTGCCCATCTGGCCACGCAAGCACCAAGGTGCACCGAAATTGCGCCGTTCTAGGGTATGGTGCTGAAATTGCTTCGAGCTTTTCCCAAGTGTTTTTCATGGCCATGACGAAGTCGCGACCGTTCCCGGTTTCCGCCCAATCCGCAGTGTAGACACCCGGCGCGCCATTTAGTGCGTCGATCGAAATACCAGAATCATCCGCTAAGGAAGGAAGGCCGGTAGTTGTTGCTCCAAAATGGGCTTTGATTCTGGCGTTGCCCACAAAAGTTGATTCTGTTTCTACAGGCTCATCTAGCCCCATTTCGCCGGCCGAAGTCACCGCAATACCGAAGGGCTCCAAAAGCTTGGAGATCTCTTCCAGCTTTCCCGCATTATGCGTTGACACCAGAAGCCGTCCGCCAGAAAACTTTCGCATCTTATGCCAGCGCTTCTTTCTGCGCAGCAACAAGTGCCGCGGCACCCGCCTCAGATAGATCTAACAACTCGCCCATTTCGGCGCGCGAGAACGTGGCACCTTCAGCCGACATTTGCACCTCGATAAGACGGCCAGTCCCGGTCAAGATGAAATTACCATCGGTTCCTGCGGTGCTGTCCTCGGCATAATCCAGATCCAGTACTGGCTGGCCAGCGTAAATGCCGCAAGACACGGCTGCAACGTGATCGATAATCGGATCTGATACAATAGCGCCTGCCTTCAACAGCTTGTTGACCGCCAGTCGAAGTGCGACCCATCCGCCAGTAATAGAAGCGCATCTTGTGCCGCCGTCGGCTTGCAGCACATCACAGTCAATCACGATCTGGCGTTCGCCCAAGGCAGAGCGATCTACCCCAGCCCGAAGGGCGCGGCCGATCAGGCGCTGAATTTCTTGTGTGCGGCCGGTTTGTTTTCCGGCTGCAGCCTCGCGCCGATTGCGCGAATTGGTTGCGCGCGGAAGCATTCCATATTCAGCGGTGACCCAACCAAGGCCGGTGTTCTTTAGAAATGGAGGCGCTTTGTCTTCGATCGTAGCGGAACACAAAACATGAGTCTCGCCCATCTTGATCAAACAAGATCCTTCGGCGTGTTTCATTACGCCGGTTTCGATGGAAATCAGGCGCATTTCATTCAGTTTACGGCCAGAAGGGCGCATTTCACTATCCTTTAATCTGCTTGCGGCCAAATACCCCTCGCAGGGCAATAGATGCAAGCGTCATTGACGTTTCGCCCAGTGACTCCTTATGTTTGGATGCCTTTCAGAAAGCACCCGAATGTCAGATGGCCATAGAATTCTGTCGGAAATGAACGACCGTTCGCGCGAAGTATTTCGGCAGGTCGTTGAAGGGTATCTTGCGTCGGGGGATCCGATTGGATCGAGAACTCTGTCGCGGACATTGAATGAAAAGATAAGTGCGGCCACCATTCGCAACGTAATGCAAGATCTTGAGTATCTGGGCCTGCTAGATAGTCCGCATACCTCTGCCGGGCGGATACCAACACAACTTGGCCTGCGGATGTTTGTCGATGGATTGCTTGAAATAGGCTCGGTTGCCGTTGAAGACCGCGAAAGAATCGACGCAACGCTTGGGTCAAACGAACATGATGTGGCGACGCTGCTAGATCGCGTTGGGTCTGCGCTTTCCGCCATTACCCGAGGTGCAAGCCTAGTCTTGACCCCAAAACATGAAGCGCCGATCAAACATATTGAATTCGTTAGCCTTGGTCCAGAGCGGGCGCTGGTAGTTTTGGTGTTTGCGGACGGCCATGTGGAAAACCGAGTTTTTAACCCCCCTCCCGGCCAAACGCCGTCGTCTATGCGCGAAGCAGCGAACTTTCTGAATGCCCTGGCTGAGGGCAAGACCCTGTCTGACCTTCAGCATTCCGTAAAACGCGACATCCATAACCGCCGGAAAGAAATTGATTCGCTGGCGCGGGCGTTGGTCGAAAGCGGCTTGGCTCTTTGGGAGAATGCGGGCGAGCAAAGCGAACGTCTTATCGTGCGGGGGAGGGCAAATCTTCTGGATGGCAGCGTCGAAGCGCAGAATTTTGACCGGATTCGTAGCCTTTTCGATGATCTCGAACGCACCCGCGATATTGCCGAATTCCTAGAACTGACAGAATCCGGCGATGGGGTGCGAATTTTTATCGGTTCTGAGAACAAGCTTTTTTCACTTTCGGGTTCCTCTCTGGTGGTCTCTCCCTATATGAACGCTGATCGAAAGATCATCGGTGCCGTTGGTGTAATTGGTCCGACGCGGTTGAACTACGGCCGCATCGTTCCCATCGTTGACTATACGGCGCAGCTTGTGGGTCGGATGGTGTCCGAACGCGGCAAGGGGTGAGATATGGTTGAGACAAGGAAAGACGACATGTCGCAAGATCAAGCTGAGACCAACGATTTGGGAATTGAGGAATTCATTGAGGCTGGTGAATTGGAAGCCCTTCGCGCAGAGCGAGATGATTTCCGTGATCGGTTTATGCGCGTATTGGCAGATGCTGAAAACAGTCGCAAACGTAGCGAAAGAGATCGCCGTGAGGCCGAGCAGTATGGCGGGTCAAAGCTGGCTCGGGATTTGCTGCCGGTTTATGATAACCTTCGTCGTGCGCTGGACGCTGCAACAGATGAGCATCGGGCCCAAGCATCTGCCTTGATCGAAGGGGTCGAGCTAACTCTGCGCGAATTGTTGACCGTTTTGACTAAACATGGCGTGACCCCGATCGTGCCTCAAGTTGGTGAGGCGTTTGATCCTCAGATGCATCAAGCAATGTTCGAAGCCCCGTTGCCGGGCACCAAGGTTGGGCAGATCATTCAGGTGATGACCGAAGGCTTCATGCTTCATGATCGCTTGCTGCGCCCTGCGCAGGTTGGGGTTTCGTCTAATGCAACGGGGGCGTGACGGCCTAGGCTTTCAAGATATCGCGCAGTTCGTACACAAGCTTAAGCGCCTCGATTGGCGTTAGTTCATCCGGCCGAACTGCCTTTAAGCGAATCTCGACCTGAGAATCGCGCGAGGCGGGCTGTGTGGTTTGTGTCGGGGCAGCGCGGAACAGCGGCAGGTCGTCGATCAGCGCCTTTTGGCGGGTGTTACCCGCGCGTTCGCCCGCCTCAAGCGCCTCTAACACCACCTTTGCGCGCTCGATTACGGATGCGGGTAGTCCGGCAAGCCGTGCAACCTGGACGCCATATGACCGATTTGCCGCACCTTTTTTTACCTCGTGCAGAAATATAACGTCGCCTTCCCATTCCGTGACGGTGACGGTTGCGTTTTCAACCCCGGCAAGCTTGGCGGAAAGAGCGGTCATCTCGTGGTAGTGGGTGGCGAAAAGCGCGCGGCAGCGGTTCGTTTCGTGGAGGTGCTCGAGTGTGGCCCAGGCGATGGATAGCCCATCGTACGTTGCCGTGCCCCGGCCGATTTCATCAAGTATAACAAGTGCACGGTCGTCCGCTTGATTTAGAATCGCCGCAGTCTCGACCATTTCCACCATGAATGTTGACCGTCCGCGCGCCAGATCGTCGGATGCACCAACGCGGCTGAACAGCTGGCTAACAAGGCCAATATGGGCGGAGCTGGCCGGTACAAAGCTGCCTACCTGCGCGAGTAAGGCAATGAGGGCGTTCTGCCGCAGAAAGGTGGATTTGCCGGCCATGTTGGGGCCGGTCAGCAGCCAAATCGCGGGGGTGCTGTCGGGCGTCAGCAAGCAATCATTCGCCACAAACGGTGTGCTGGCCTGCCGCCTTAGGGCTCGCTCCACGACCGGATGGCGGCCCGCAGTGATTTCAAACGCGTGGCTGTCGTCCAGCTCTGGTTTGCACCAGTTTTCCGAGGCGGCAAGATCGGCGAATGCGGCATTTAGGTCGATCTCCGCAAGCCCGCGCGACGTGGCACCGATAGGGCCAGCTTGCGCAATAATTGCGTCTCTAAGCCCATAATAGTGACGTTTTTCGATTTCCAATACGTGATTTCCAGCATTCAAAATGCGGGTTTCGATTTCCGAAAGCGCAATTGTCGTAAAGCGCACTTGGCCAGCTGTGGTTTGGCGGTGAATGAAGGATTCCGAAAACGGCGCCGATAGCATGCGTTCGGCATGGTTACTGGACATATCAATGAAATAGCCGAGCACGTTGTTATGCTTGATCTTCAGGCTGTTGATGCCGGTTTGAGCGATATACTCGGCTTGCATGCGGGCTATGACGGCGCGGCCCTCGTCGCGCAGTTGGCGGGTTTCATCTAGTTCGGCGTCATATTTGGGAGCAATAAAGCCGCCGTCACGCGCTAGAAGGGGCGGTTCGGCAATCAGGGCCCGATCAAGCAGTTCAATCAGCGCGTCATGTCCGCCAAGTGATTGCGCGGCATCGGCAAGTAAAGAGGGGGTTTCGGTTCCAAAGTGTTGGGCGATGGCCTTGGCTTGGGTTAGGCCTGTGCGGATGGCAGCAAAATCGCGGGGACCGCCACGATCTAACGCGAGGCGGGAGAGGGCGCGCTCAATGTCTGGTACACTACGAAGGCCGGATCGCAGGTCTTCTCGAAAACGGCTCTGTTCCAACAAGAACTGCACGGTTTCAAGCCGCGCGTGTATAGCGCCAAGATCGCGAGAAGGACTAGAGAGGCGGCGTTCAAGAAGGCGCGCCCCGGCGGCTGTCGTGGTCTTATCTATTGCAGCAAGCAATGACCCGTCTCGACCGCCCGACAGTGCAGAAGTAATTTCCAGGTTACGACGAGTGGCCGCGTCAATCTGCATCGCTCCGCTAAGGGCTTCGCGTTGTGGCGCACGCATCAGAGGCAGTTTTCCGCGTTGGGTTAGATCAAGATAGTCGATCAGTGCGCCCATCGCGGAAAGTTCGGCGCGGGTGAAGGTGCCAAAAGCGTCTAATGTGCCGATGGCGAATAGAGCGCAGAGGCGTTTCTCTGCGGCGGTGCTATCAAACGCTGACCTTGCCACGGATGTCATCGCGGCGGTGGATTCAGTTACTATCCTGACCAAATCGGGCGTTAGTGTTTCGGAAACAAGCAGTTCGCGTGGGGACAGTCGTGCTAATTCTGGGCCAAGTTTGGCGGCGGCGCAGGGCATCACCCGAAACTCCCCCGTTGAAATATCAGCCCAAGCCAACGCACCTTCGTCGCGCACCTCGGCGTATGCGGCCAAGAAGTTATGGCGACGCGCCTCGAGCAAGGTGTCTTCGGTCAGGGTGCCGGGGGTGACAAGCCGCACTACATCGCGCCTAACTACTGATTTATAGCCGCGCTTCCTGGCTTCCGCAGGGTCTTCCATCTGTTCAGCAATGGCGACACGGAAGCCTTTGCGGATCAAGGTTAACAGATAGCCCTCGGCCGCATGGACCGGGACGCCGCACATTGCGATATCTTCGCCAAGATGCTTTCCGCGTTTGGTAAGGGCAATATCCAACGCTTCTGACGCAGCTACGGCGTCATCAAAAAACATCTCGTAGAAGTCGCCCATCCGGTAGAACAGGATCGCACCGGGGTGTTGGGCTTTGATCTGCAGATATTGCGCCATCATTGGCGTGACTGTGTCTTCGGTCACTGTGATCCCCTTACTCGCCAAGCGACCCTACAAAACCCCAATGGCGGGGAAAAGCGGCAAGTGCAACGTTGGCAGATGCCGCCGCGGTCGCTATGACGCTTAAGCTTGCATAAGGATGGCCCCCTGATGACGAAAACCAGAATCACCCCAGAGGAGGCACTAGCCTACCATCTGGAACCGAAACCCGGAAAATATGAGATTGTGGCGACGACACCAATGGCGACGCAGCGTGATTTGTCGCTGGCGTATAGCCCCGGTGTGGCGGTGCCGGTTCAGGCGATCGCCGATCGTCCGGAAACAGCCTATGACTATACCGTTAAGGGCAACATGGTTGCGGTGATTACTAATGGCACTGCAATTTTGGGAATGGGGAACCTTGGCGCGCTGGCCGCCAAGCCAGTGATGGAAGGCAAGGCGGTGCTATTTAAGCGGTTCGCCGATGTAAACGCCATTGATATCGAGTTGGATACCGAAGATCCGGAGGAGATCATCAAAGCAGTGTCACTAATGGGGCCGACGTTTGGCGGTATTAACCTTGAGGATATCAAGGCTCCTGAGTGCTTTATTATCGAGCAGCGCCTGAAAGAGATCATGGATATTCCCGTGTTCCATGATGATCAGCACGGCACGGCGGTGATTTGTGTCGCGGGCCTGATCAATGCGCTTGAGATTGCAGGCAAGAAAATTTGTGATGTGCGCATCGTGCTGAATGGGGCGGGGGCTGCGGGGATTGCTTGCCTTGAGCTGATGAAAACCATGGGGGCCACACATGATAATTGTATCATGTGCGACACCAAAGGTGTGATCTATCAGGGTCGCACCGAGGGCATGAACCAGTGGAAGTCGGCACACGCGGCAAATACCGATTTGCGCACCTTGGATCAGGCTATGGTCGGAGCGGACGTGTTTCTTGGCGTTTCGGCCAAAGGTGCGGTCACTCCAGCAATGGTAGCGTCAATGGCGGAAAACCCGGTCATTTTTGCTATGGCAAATCCGGACCCCGAAATTACGCCAGAGGATGCACATGCAGTGAGGCCTGATGCAATTGTCGCGACGGGGCGCAGCGATTATCCTAATCAGGTGAACAACGTCCTCGGGTTTCCGTATTTGTTCCGGGGCGCGCTGGACATTCACGCGCGCGCGATCAACGATGAGATGAAGATCGCTTGCGCCAAGGCACTTGCAAAGTTGGCTCGTGAGGATGTGCCAGACGAGGTGGCAATGGCCTATGGGCGCAAATTGTCGTTTGGTCGAGACTACATTATTCCGACCCCATTTGACCCGCGATTGATCTATGTGATTCCGCCGGCGGTAGCTAAGGCCGGGATGGATACAGGTGTCGCTCGGCGACCAATTGTTGACTTGAAAGGCTATGAGCAAAGCCTCAAGGCCCGGATGGACCCAACAGCAAGCATTTTGCAGGGCATTCATGCCCGCGCCAAGGCAGCACAGGCGCGGATGATTTTTGCTGAGGGCGACGACCCGCGCGTGCTAAGGGCGGCGGTAGCCTATCAGCGCGCTGGTCTGGGTAAGGCGTTGGTTGTCGGGCGCGACGCTGACGTACGTGAAAAGCTGGAAACGGCCGGACTGGGCGAAGCCGTGCGTGAACTGGAGGTGGTAAACGCAGCCAACACCCGGCATCTCGATGCATATAAGGATTTTCTTTATAGTCGGTTGCAGCGTGGCGGCTTTGATCGGCACGACATACATCGGCTTGCAACGCGGGATCGCCACGTGTTTAGCGCCCTAATGCTTGCCCACGGGCACGGAGACGGCCTTGTTACTGGGGCCACGCGTAAATCGGCGCATGTCTTGCAGTTGATTAATCACGTATTTGATGCACGCGCCGAAGACGGTGCTGTCGGTGTGACTGCCTTGTTGCACAAGGGCAGAATCGTTCTAATTGCAGATACCCTCGTGCATGAATGGCCCGACGAGAATGATCTGGCGGTAATTGCAACAAAGGCTGCAGGTGTTGCCCGCAATCTGGGGTTAGAGCCGCGGGTAGCCTTCGTTTCCTTCTCGACTTTTGGATATCCGGTGTCGGAACGGGCAACTAAGATGCATCGTGCTCCGAAGGTGCTGGATCGGTTGAAGGTCGATTTTGAATACGAAGGCGAAATGACGGTCGATGTAGCGTTAAACCCTGATGTGATGGCGCAATATCCCTTTTGCCGCCTGACTGGCCCCGCCAATATCCTAGTAGTTCCGGCCCGTCATTCGGCGTCAATCTCGGTCAAGTTGATGCAAGAAATGGCAGGGGCGACGGTGATCGGGCCAATTCTGACGGGTGTGAATAAGCCCATCCAGATTTGTTCGACAAACTCGACGGTGAATGACATTCTTAATATGGCAGTTATGGCAGCATGTAAGATCGGTTAGAGATAGGCAACGCTTCGGCCTATATGAGGGGCTGCCGCTACAGCGGCTGCCCAATCTCGTGGTCAGTGAGTGAAGGCAGCTTGTCCACCCCAAAGCTCTTTCACGCGCTGATCCCTGCCACATGCATTGCGGTAGAATTTGTAGGCGTTCGACTGCTTTTTCGGGCCAGCACGTGTGATGACGAGATTCTGGCCCTTGTAGTAATCCTGATGATAATCTTCGGCGGGCCAAAACCTTTTCGCTTGCAGGATGGAGGTTGCGACCTCTTGACCCAAAGCGCTTGTGGCTTCTAATCTTGCTGCTGCAGCAACCACCTTTTGGGCGGAGTTAGTAACGAAAATGGCTGTGCGGTAAGAATCGCCGCGGTCGCAAAACTGACCACCAGAATCCAGCGGGTCGATTGATCGAAAAAACATGTGCAAGATTTGCTCATAGGTAACTTTTGAATTGTCGAAGGTAATTTCGACTGCTTCGTAGTGCCCGCTTCCGCCGTTGCCAACCTGGCTATAGCTCGGGTTCTCTATTGTGCCGCCAGAATAACCGGAAACCACACTTGTGACACCAGGAACGCTTTCAAAGTCGGATTCCACACACCAGAAACAGCCTCCGGCCACTATGGCCTTTTCGGTAGCGGCATTGGTTGCGCCAACGTCGGCTAACGCAAGGAAAAGGGACATAACGATCTTCTTCATTGGACTCTCCAGCCGTTGGAAAGACCATGGGCAATTCAAAAGTGTATGGCAACTCAACGACACGTGATGTCAGGTTGGGATAATTGTGCCGTTGCCCCCTCCACCTAATCCAGTTTGAGATAGACTCTGGTCCAACCGAAAGGACCAGAGATGAAGCGCAGCAGATTCACCGAAGACCAGATCATCGG
>JBAVTI010000471.1:0-26909 GCA_049696055.1 Paracoccaceae bacterium
CTATGAACAGGCGATGGAAACCGCCCTTGCCACCGCGACAACCCCCGAAGAGGCCTGCACCGCCCTGATCCGTGAGGCGTTAGAGAACGGCGCGCCGGACAATGTCTCGGTTATCGTGATTGATCTGAAAGAGGCCTAGGGCATGCAGCAGGGCAACCTTGTTGGTCCGATCATCGTGGCGATTGGGGTGGTGATTGCCGCGATGGCCTTTGCGGTGGTGACCACGCTGCTGGAAACCGCTGACTCTGGCACTGATTTGCGGCTGACCCGGCTGGAACAGGCGCTTGCCGCAGAAACCGAGGCCCGCAGCAATGACGCCAACGAGCTGCGCGCCTTGCGGGCCGATCTGGCACGTTTGCGCGAAGAAATGAGCTTGCTGGCCAACCGCGCACCGATAATCCAGCCAGCTGCGCCGCCGGTGGGGGATACCGGCCTTTTGTTGCCCGACGAAGATTTCGAAAACCCGACAGAAACCGAGGCATTGACCGAAACCATGAAGCTGGCAAAGACCCGGTTCAACAAGGGCATCACCCAGCCGCGCAACAAGACGATGATGGAGATTTTGGGCCCACCGCGCGACAGCTATTCCACCGATTGCCAGCCTGTTTCCAGCGCCAGCCTGAAGGCATTGATGGACACGCGGCAGGTGGGCACGATCAAAGTGACCATGCTGAAGCCCGCACTGGAAAGCCTGGAGCGGGTTTTGAACCGGCTGAAAGACACCGATCCCGATATATATGCCAAGGTTGGCACCGCCGGGGCGATCTGCGCGCGGTTCATTCGGGGGTCGACCACATCGGTTTCCAACCATTCATGGGGATCGGCGATTGATCTGACGCTGCAAGGCGAGCTTGACCGTTTTGCCGATGGGGGCACCCAGTTTGGCTTGCTGATCCTGGCCGAGTATTTCAACGACGAAGGCTGGTTCTGGGGGGCCGCGTATAACCGCGAGGATTCGATGCATTTCGAAGTCGGCGAAGAGACCCTGCGCGCGTGGAAAGCCGAAGGAAAGCTGTGATGCCATGAGCAGCGGGGGGGATGTTCCGGGGGCAAGGCCACAGACGGGCGGCGCGGTGTTTGATCGGCTGGCGGAACCGGTGCTTGCCTACGCCGAACGGCTGGCGGCCGTGCGCGGCGAGGATATCACCGACCTTTTGCGCCACGCTGGAACCCTGCTGGATCGGTTTGGCGCGGATGCTTTGCGCGCCGGGGTGATCCCGTCTGCGGTGCCGCCTGCGCGCTATGCTCTGGCGCTGATCCTCGATCAAAAGGCGCGGGCGAACCGGGCAATCGAGGTAAACGCCTGGGCCAGGGGCGCGCATCGGTTTCTGTTTGAAGGCCGGGATGTCACCACGGTGACGCTAAGCGATTTCATCCGCAAGGCGGCAGACGCGGGCCATGATTTCGACGGAATACGTCTGTTTCTGGAACGCTGCCTTGCGCGGCTGGAGGGTCAGCGGCGGCGGTTTGATACCTATCAACAAACCAATTGGACCGGCATTGTGATCGTGCTGGGTATCGCCTTTACGCTTGCCGTGGCGGGGTGGGCGGGATTTGTCGAATGGCGCTATCACCGCGATTTGACGGCGGTGTTTGACGCCGAGGCGCTGCAAATCGGTTTGGATCGCAGCGGCGAAATTCCGGATCTGGCGCAACGGCTTGATCAGTTGGAACGGGCCGCAACGCAGGTGCGGGTGGCAAGCGCGAAAGCCCCGATCCGGCTGTTTGCCGGGCTGCTTGGGTGGGACGCTGCCGCCCGTGCCGATGCGGGTTACGCGGCCAGTGTGCAGCGCCATCTGCCGGGTCTTTTGGCGCGCGGCATCGACGAGGCCTTTGCCACCGAAGGCGGGGCGGCCCAGCTTTATGACACCTTGCGCGCGTGGTCGGTGCTATCGGGTCAGGCCGAATGGGCACCCGATTATCTTGCCGGATGGGCGGCGGATCGGGCGGCAGGGAATGCGACATTGGCGGGTCTGGCACCGCATATTGCGCAGCTGCGGGTGCCAACGGTGGCCCTGCCCCAACCTGACCCCGAACTGCTGACCCAAGCCCGCAGCTTTGCCGCAGAAGCCGACGAATCCGCGCGCGCATATCTGGAACTGCGGCGTGCCGCCGACGTGGCGAAACTGCCCAACTGGCGCCCCGACACCGCCGTGCCGGGGCTTGGTGACGTGATGCAGCGTAGATCTGGTCTGCCCATGTCGGCCCCGGTGCCGGGATTGTTTACCGCCGCAGGCTGGAACCATGCCCGCGATTTTGGTGCCGGAATCGCGGTGCAAACCGCCAGAGCCGAGGCCGCGCGGCTGTTTCCCACCCCCCCCAAGACTCGCAATGAAACGCCGGATGTGTTGCTGGATATTTTGCAACGCGAAACGCTGGCCCAATGGAGCGCGCTGCTGGCCGATCTGCGGGTGCGGTCTTTCAACAACCCCGAAACCTCGGTTCTGGTATCGGGTCAGCTTGCACTGGCGAAATCGCCGCTTGATGGGCTGCTGCGTGAGATATGGGCGCAGGCGGGGGGCAATGATCGCCGCCGCAGCCACGCGCAACAACTGTCGATCGCTGCCGAATTTGCCGCGACTATTCAATATGTTGAACAGGGGCGGATGGCGGAAATATCGGCGCTGTTTGCCAGCCTGAATGTGGCTTTGGGTGCGATGGACCGCGATGAGGCAACCGGCCAACAACGCCTGATGACGATGCAAGACCGGGCGCAATCGGTGGCGGCTTTGCGCACGGCCCCGCGTGTGGTGGTGCAGATTGTCGAGGATACCTTGGCGCAAACCGGGGCGTCACATGCCGATCTTTTGTCAAACCCATTGACCCGCGCGTGGCAAACCGAAGTGCTGCAAGCCTGCATTGACAGCACAGAAGGGCGCTTTCCGTTTGGCGATGGCGCGGACGTCGATATTGCCAGCTTTACCCGGCTGATGGCCCCCGGCGGCATGACCGACCGCTTTTTCCGCAACCGCGCCCAGCCGCTGATGGATACCTCGGCGCTGCCGTGGCGGTGGAAACCCGAGGCGCGGTTCAACGGTCTGTCGCCCGACTCGGCGCTGTTTTTTCAGCAGGCGCAGGCAATCACGGCGGGCTTTTTTGGCCCAAGCGGCCAGATCGGCAGCGAAGTCACCCTGACAGCGCTTGCCGAACGCGGCAAATCCTTCATGTCAATCGGCGGTCAGGGTGGCCCGGTCGAGGCTGCGACCGACAGTCTGCGCCTGATGTGGCCGGGGGCAGAGCCCGCAAAGGGCATCGATGTCAGCTTTCAAACCCCCGAAGGCCAGGCGCGGCTGACCGAACCGGGCGAATGGGGCCTGTTGCGATTGCTGGGGCCGCTGCGGCTGCGCGAGCGCGATGGCGGCAAGCGGTTCTTGGTGGATCTGCGATCGGGAGGGGCGCGGTTGTTCCTTGAGGTTGGCTTTGACGGCGAAAACAACCCGTTGTCGCGCCGCGGATTGCTAAAGGGCTTTGCCTGCCCACCGGTGTTGTAAGTGAAAACCAAACCCCATTGCCGCAAGAAATCGGCTATACTGGGATTCTATTTTGAATATTTGACCGATTTCTTCTGCCTGCGGCTTTGAACAAGGATCCCGATTATGGCTTTGGACCGTGAGATCACGCTTACAATTCCCAAACTGGACGCGGAGTTCGAATTTTCCCGCATGGAAGGGCATGATGAAATCAGCGCCCCGTTTGCGTTTGGGATTGTGCTTTCGACCAAGGATCTGGATGTAAAGCCCGAAGACCTGCTTGGCACCCCCGCCACGATCAAGGTTACGGGCGAAGAAAAGCGGTTTTTCAACGGCTTGATTACCGAGTTTGGGTTGTCGGAAATTCGCGACGACTTTGCCTATTACCGCCTGATGGTGCGGCCTTGGCTATGGTTTCTATCACTGCGCACCGACAATCGGATTTTCCAGAACAAGACCGTGACCGACATCATCGAAGAGGTGTTCAAAGCCTACCCCGATGCCAAATTCGAAAAGCGGCTGCAAAAGACCTATCCGTCGCGCGATTACTGCGTGCAATACGGCGAAAGCGATCTGGATTTTGTGCAACGCCTGATGGAACACGAAGGGATGTTCTATTTCTTCGAACATGACGACGGCGAGCATAAGATGATTCTGGTCGATGCCAACGCGGCGCTAAAGCCCGCACCGGGGGCCGAAACCCTGCCCTACGAGCCCGACAGCAGGATCAGCTTCAAGGATGGCGATTTCATCACCCATTGGGTGCCCTGCGCCCAAGTGCGGACCGGAAAGTTTGCCCATACCGACTATGATTTCAAAAAACCCTCGTCCGATTTGATGGCCAAGGCGGATAACCCACTGGAGCATAAGCAAAACAAGCTGGAAAACTATGCCTATCCGGGCGACTACATTGAACATGCGCGCGGCGACACGCTGTCGGCCCTCCGGCTAGAGGAATTGCAGGCAGCCCATGTGCGGATTGTGGCCAAAGGCACGGCGCGGCATCTGTGGGCGGGGCGGATCTTCAAATTGGATTTGTTCCCGCGCGAGGCCGAGAATGCCGAATATCTGACACTGCGGGTGGACTATCTTTTGTGGGATGAACAGGTTCGTTCCGGCCAGATGGCGGCCTTGCAAGGCTATGAGGCGACGTATCGCCTTGCGCCAACCAAAACCGCCTATCGCCCCGAACGCCGCACCCCGCGCCCTGCCATGAAAGGGCCACAGACCGCCGTTGTCGTGGGGCCCGCGGGAGAAGAGATTTTCACCGATGAATATGCCCGCGTGAAGGTGCAGTTTCATTGGGACCGGTTGGGCAAAAAGGACGAAAACACCACCTGTTTCGTGCGCGTAAGCTCGGTTTGGGCGGGGGCGGGGTGGGGTTTCATCCAGATACCGCGGATCGGCCAAGAGGTGATTGTCGATTTTCTGGAAGGCGACCCTGATCAGCCGATCATCACCGGGCGGGTGTATAATGCCGAACAGATGCCGCCCTACGGCCTGCCCGGAACGGCGACGCAATCGGGGTGGAAATCGAATTCCTCGCCGGGGGGCGGCGGCTGGAACGAATTGCGGTTCGAAGACAAAGCCGGGTCGGAAGAGGTGTATTTCCAAGCGCAGAAAGACCATAACGAGCTGGTCAAGAACAACGAAGACCGCACCATTGGCAATGATTTCGCCGAAGATGTCGGCCATGACGCCAAGCAATCGGTGGGCCACAACCGCACCGAAAGCGTGGGTAACGACAAGGCGGTTAGCGTTGGCAACAACCAAACCACCGATATCGGGGTGAACGATACCGAAAAGGTGGGGTCGAACCGGTCGCTTTCGGTGGGGTCGAATGAGACGATTTCCATTGGTGCCAACTCGACCGAAACCATCGGTGCAAACCACAGCCAGACCGTGGCCATTGCGCAGGCGATTAGCGTGGGGGCAGCGCGCGCCGATACCGTTGGGGCCGCCGAAGTGCGCAGTGTTGGGGCCTCGCAAACCAACACCATCGGCTCCAGCCGCAGCATGACCGTGGGCTCTGGCCAAACCCATGCCATCGGGGCGGATGATGGCTGGACGGTTGGCGGCGGTCAGACCATCAGCATCGGCAAGGACCAATCGCTGTCCGTCGCCGGCGGGCAAACCAACAGCATCGGCAAGGATCAAGGCACCAAGATCGGCGGCAAGCAGGGAACCGAAGTGGGCAAAGACGCAAGCCTGCAGGTTGCAGGTGCCTTAACCATCAACGTCGGCAAAACCTACCTGCTGGAGGCTGCGGATTCTATCACCCTGAAATGCGGATCGGCGACGATCATCATGAAAAAGGATGGCACCATCAATATCGAGGGCAAGGACATCAGCCTGACCGGGTCAGGCAAAATCAATGCCAAAGCGTCAAGCGAAGTGTCGATCAAAGGGTCGAAGATCAACAACAACTGATCGGCAGCGCACGGTTCAACGCATCGGTCGGATCAGTGGGGTCGCAAGTTAAGGGGGGCATTTCGCGGGTCCAGATCACCATGCCGGATGTGTCGGCCCGGGGCCCATTTGGCGGTGACAAAGCCTCCAGAGCGTCTTGCAAATCATCGGCGTCGGCCTTGCCGTTTTGCGCGGGCAGGGCCGCAGACAGTGCCGCATCGCACCATGCGTCAAGATCGGCGGCACCCGGCAGCGCCGCCCCGACAATCATCAACGACAGCGGAAACACCCTGCCCGCCGCGTCGCGCCCCGGAACGATCACCCCCGCCGCCACCCGACCGCCCGACACCAGCCGAAACCGCAACCCGGCCTCGGGCCAAACAACCCCGTCGCGCAGCCGCCCCGCCAGATGCCGCGTTACCCACGCATCCCAGCGGCCGCGAAAAACCGTCGGCAGACCGCGCGCCACAAAATCACCAGTGCAGGGCAGCTTGCCGAAAAAACCCGGTAGCGGCGTGTCCTTCAAAACTTTTCGGGGCATTTGAAATTGCCGAACATGGTTAGATCAAACGGGTTTTCCACCGAATTTGCCCGCAAATCAAACTCGGCACTAAATCCGCTAAGCGATAGCCGCAGCTTGAACAGCTCTGGCAAATCGGTGCGGGTAAGTTTGCCCTTGCGGATCAGCCGCAGCCAAGCCCAGGCCCCGGTTTCGGAACTGATCACCTCGCCCGCGCCATCTATCGGCGTAAAGGAAAGCGAGATCAGGTTGGTACCGTCCTTGCCCGGCCATGTCATCGGTGTGGGCCGGGTGGCCGAGTTGAAATAATCAAGCGGCTGGCCATCCAGGTTCAACATCACCCGGCTGGCATTGGCCGATAGGTCCTTGGGTTCCAGCGTGAACGCCATGATCGGCCCCGCGCCACCGGGAAACAGGCCGTCGCGGATCGAGCGTGCTTGTTCAAACGGCTTTAGCGTCGCGGCATCCAGCCCGAAATCGGCCCGCCACGCCCAAGGCCGCACCGTGGTATCGACGTATTGCAAAAGGTTGGTGTTCACAAAGGCGTCAATCAGCTGGCCCGGCGCGAACAGCCGTTGAAAATCGGCCACGTTCACATCAATCGCCGACCCCGCCTCGAACGGGTAACGCCCGGTGGTGGCATTGGTGCAAAACGGCAGCACATCCGCCCGCCAGCGCGCATTCAATTGCGCCAGAACCGCCTCACGCGTGACGCTGATGGTGTCGCCCGCAATGCCCGCCAGCCAATCATCCACCGGATCGGGCAGGGTGGCCGACACATTCGCCAGCGCCCCGGTCAGTTGCGGCAAGCCACCGCGCGCCAATAGTGCCGCCTTCGGGTCGGGGCTGGCGGCCACGGTCTGCAACTCGTTCGCCAAGGCACCCAGCGCCAACTCTGCGTCGGTGATCAGCGGCGGCACGCCGTCGACCTCGTTGATCACCGCACCGATCGCCGCGAAATGGCGTGCAATCTCGGTTCCCGGCGGGTCGGTGGGCACGGTTGCCTCATCGCCGCCACTTGCCGCCAGTTTGGTGCCCTTTTTCACCAGCGCGCCCAGTTTTCCCAGCTTTTTCGTCGCAGCGCCAATCACCCCCGCCGGGACAGCAGCGCCGCCTTCGGGTTCGGGGATCACCCGTGTCAGATCGGTTTCCTCGACCACCGATCGCAACAGCCGCTTTAGCGTGCTGTCCGCACTTGCCAGATCTTTCAGGTTCGCCGTCGCCACCGCCAGATCAGAGATCGGCGCCAACCGCACATCGCGCAAGAACCCATCCCATTGAGCAATGAAATCATCGCTATACAGCTTTAGAATATCGGCCTCGAGTGTTGCCACCGACGCATCCGAGCTTTCGGCGCAGCCCCCGGCAAATACCGCCCGATCCAGTGCCGCTTGCGCCGCAATTTCCGGCAACAGCGGCAATACCGTCTGGTGGAAACCGGCATAGGTATAGGCACCGGGCAGCCCCACGCGCAGGGTTTTTTCCGAAAGCCGGGTCAACACCCGCGCCGCATTTGGCCCGGCCTTTTCTGCCGGTATCCATTCGGGCAACCCCGCGACGGCCGGGTCTTGTTTCAAGGCGTTATAGGCGCGCACCGCCAATGGAATGGTGCAAATGCTGACCAAAGCCGCCGAAACCAGTTCGGTATCGGCGGCAATGCGGGTCTCTTCGCCGGCCATCCGGTCTAGTGCCGCCAATTGATGCTCCAGCGCGGCCTCGGTCGGGAACGGGTCGGTTGCGGCCTGCAGGGGCAGGTTTTCCTGCCACCAGATCGCCATGAAATCCCGATCATAAGGCGCAAGTCCGGTCACCATGTAATAGGCCTTCAGGGCCCCCAACAAATACTCGGGGTCGCGGATTTGCCGCCACATCGTGGCTTCCAGCAGCGCCACCATGCGCGGTTCCAGGATATTGCGCAGGGTGCGGTCGTAGGCGATCTTGTTGGCGCGGTCTAGCTCGGCGGTTGCGGTTGGCCCCAGCACGGTCAGGAAATTCACCGGCACCGGGCTGCGGGCTGCGGCGACTTCGGTCACCGCTTCCAGCGCCAGATCAAGGTCCAGAGGTTCGGTGGGGGCCTGACGGGCGGCCACGTTGGATAGCCGCCCCGACAGATCGGCAAGCAGGCGTTCCTGATCGTCAATCGCCCCGGAATACCGCAGATAGGAGAACAAGAACGCCAACCCCGCCAGCGTGCAAACCAGCGCCGTTCCCGCCACAGTTCCCCGCCAGCGCCAGATCCGGCGATCTTCGGCGGCGCGGTCAAACAGGCCCAGACCGGCCTCGGGAAAGATGACATCGGTGATCAGATTGCGCAAAAAGAACGACCGCGGTTCGGCGTAGGCGCGGCGGGGGGCGGTATCGGCCTGCAACCCGTAGGCCTGCGACATCTCACCAATCAGACGGTCAATCGGCGAGCCTTCCTGCGTGGCCGAGGTGAAATAGAACCCGCGCAACCACGGGCTTTCCTCATACCGGCTTTCGCCAAATACCGTTTCGATCAAGATCTTTAGCGGTGCCTCGACCCGTTCCATCTGGGCGGGGAACCGAAACACTTCGGCCCGCCACGGCAGCGCCGCATCTTCGGCCATCCGCGCCGAAACCCGGCTTTCCAGCGTCGACAGCAACGCCCGGTTTTCCCGCGCAATCGACGTACTTTCGGCGCGGGCATCGGTGGGCAGGGTGGCCCCCCAAACCTGTTCGCGCTCGGCGGTGGAAAGATCGGCAAAAAACGGCTCGAACCCCGGCACCAGATCGCATTTGGTGATCATCAGATACACCGGCAGCTGAATTTCCAACCTCTCGCGCAATTCCGCCAGCCGCTTGCGAATTTCACGGCCATGACCACGCAACTCGACGTCCGGCCCCAGCAATTCGCGCATGGATAGTGCCAGTATCACCCCGTTCAGCGCCCGCTTGCCGCGATGCTTTTTCAGCATTTCAAGGAAACCGGCCCATTCGGCGGCATCAATTTCCGGGTCACTGGCCTGTTGCACATAGCGCCCGGCGGTATCGACCAGCACCGCATCCTCGGTAAAGAACCAATCACAATTGCGGGTGCCGCCGACGCCCTTGATGTCATCGGCCAGATCAATCGGGAAATGCAGCCCCGATTGCCGCAAAGCCGTGGTTTTGCCGGTGCCCGGCGGGCCGATGATCACATACCACGGCATGTCGCGCAGAAATTTCTTGTTCCCCAGCTTGGACCGTTTCAGCGATTGAAGGATTTGCTGAAACTTGGTGTTGATCTCGGCCACATTGCCCATTCCGGGCTTGTCGGGGGCCTTTGGTTCGGGCCGCGCAAGTTCGGTAACAAACATCTGGTTCTTCTTGGCCGCCCTAAGCTGGGCCAGCAGCAGCGAAAACAGCCACAGCACCAGAATGACCCCGATCACAATGCCGCGCACCATTTCGGGTTCCAGCGGCACCGTGCCCGCCACCTGAACCAAGGGGCCGAAAAACCAGATCAGCGCGCAAAGCAGCGCAATTCCGATAAAGGTCCACAACCGGCGGGAAATCAGAAATCGCAAGAAGCCTTTGATAAGACGCATCATTTATAGCCTCTTCTCGATCTTGATCTCAATCCGGCGGTTCTGGGCCCGGCCCGCTTTGGTGGCGTTATCGCCCACCGGGTCGCTGTCGGCGCGGCCTTCTGATTTCACCAGATCGGCAGATATACCCGCCGCCACCAGCAAATCGGCAATGGTCTTGGCGCGCGCCTCGGACAGCCCTTGGTTCGAGGCAAAGGGGTTCGATTTCTGCACCGGCACGTTGTCGGTATAGCCCGCCACCGTAACCCCGCCGATCAGTTCGGCATTTTCCAAAACCACTGCGGCAATCGAGGCGATCAGCGGGCCATATTCGGTATTCAGATCGGCCTTGGCTGATCGAAACACCTCGGGGTTAGAGCCTTGCACCACCAAAACCACCAGCGACACATCCTCGCGGCCCTTCAATGCCGCCGCCGTATCGGCCGGGGCCTTGGCCTGAAATTCCGGCAACAGTTCAAACAAAATCGGCTCGATCACCAGTTCGGCCAGGGGTTCGACATTTTCGCGCAGGGGGCGGAAAATATCGGCGCGCGCGGCGGGAGGCAGCCGATCCGCCAGCGCAAAAAGCTGTTCCGATTTGGTCGAAAGCTGCAACCCAAGCCCCATGTAGATCGCGGTCATCAACGCCACCGCCGCCAGCCCGACGGTCCACAGCGGCACCGCAAAGCGCCGCGGCTGATCGGGGGCGGCGACCCCTTGCCAATGCGGCGAGATCGGGGCTGTCTGCAGATCATTATTGCGCAATAGCCGCGCGATCTGGGTGCGCAGTGCCATCAGCGCCCCGGTGCCAGCGCCGCCCTCGCCGCGATACTTGCCGCGAAACCCAAGCCCGATACACAGATAGGCAAGTTCCAGCATTTCGGGGTCGCGGTTGGGGTGGCGCATCAATTCGTCAAGCTGATCAAAGAACCGCGTGCCCGCATCAACCTCGCCCGACAGGGCCACCACCAAGGGCTGGCGCGGCCAATCGGAATGCCCACCCCAGGGTGTGTTCAGCGCGATATCGTCGATCAACGCCGCCACATACCACGCCGCCTGATTGGCCCGCGTCAGCGGCACCCCCATGCCGACGCTGGCATCGCGGGCATCAATCAGCGTGTCTTGCAGCCGCACCCTTAGGGTTTCCGCCTGTGCGGGCGGGGCGGCACGTTCCAGTTCGGGGGCAAGTTCCAGCAAGGTCGCATAGGCCGCCACCAGCGGATTGGGATGCGCCCGTGCAGTGCGGCTGCGCGAGGGGGGCGGGGCAGAACCGGTGCGGCCATAGCCCTGGGGTGCTGCATAGGGTTTTGGCGTCGGCGTAAAATCGTCGTGATTTGGCGCGGCGGGACGGGCCTGCGTCGGGGTGGCAGCGGGGCGCTCGGACGCGCGCACCGGGCGGATACGGGTGCGCCCAGCGTCGTTTGATAGCCCAAAAGGATCGTCCTTGTTGGTCATCCCCTCACCTGCTGACCGCGTAGCAATCAATTTGCGGCTCACGCTCCAATGTGCCCGACACCCCGATCACAAACCCCGGCGCGTCCAGCAATTGCGCCCAGTGTTCCGACTTTTGGTCCAGCTCCAGACACAGCCTTTCGCCATCATAGGGTATCTCACGTGGTTGCGAATGCAGCGGCTTTAGCGCGATACCCGGCAACCGCGATTTCCACAGCTTCTCGAACGCATCCGCCGCCCCGACCGTGGCTTGGCTGACGAAAATCTTGCGCAGGCTTTCCTCGGAAAGATCCGATCCCACCCGCAGCACGATCCGGCTGTTGCGCAGCAGTTCGGGGTTGTCGATCCGCACTTTCCACACATTCTGCGAATGCCGCGCCACCGCCAAAGCCCGGCTTTTCGGCTCGACGTGGCGCAGACTAAGCACCAGCGAGCGCAAGGTATCGGCCAGCGCCGAAAACGCCAGTTGCGGGTCGGCGTGGTCGTAATCGGGCATCTCGGACAATCGGCGCGACGACGAGCCATAGGTGGCCATCCGCCCCGCCAGCCCGGCCAACTCCTCATACACCGCGCAAGGATGCTGCATGTTTTGCGCCAACATATGCGCCAGCCTTGGCCGCGCGGTATTGGCTAATTCAAGGATCAGCAGGTTTTCAACCGACCGACCCGCCCCACCCAACACCAAAGCGCCATGCGCCTCGGATATCCGATCAAGCCCGGTCACCAATTCCTGCAACAGCCCCTTGTACCAGCCCACCGCCCCGATTGTCAGCGCGGGCGGCAAATAACCCTCGGCAATTGCCACCGAACCATCGGCGCGCAGCCCTTCCAGCCGGGCAATTGGCAGGATCGAATACCCCGCCGTCACCTCACCCGGTGCCAGAATACGGGCAGCCAACCGCGCCACCTCTATCTCCTCGGGCGCGGCCCCGTTGCGAATGGTGTCGCGGGCCGCAAAAACCACACCCGCATAGCGCGCGCCGGTGGCATCGGCATGGGCGGCATCAATCGTCGCCACCCCCGCCTGCTCCAGCGGGATCGCCAGACAGGCAAGCCCCGCCACGCCCGCCGCTTTCACGGCAATGGCGGGCGGGGCGGCCATGGTATCGGGAATGGAAAACGGCGTGCCATCGGGAAACAGCCCCTCGGCACTGGCAATCGCCACTTGCCCCGCATCCAAGGCCGCCTTGTCCAGCACCAGTGCCGAAAACCCAAAGCTTTGCAGCGGCGCGGCCCGCAAGCCTGCCCGCATCAACGCCTCGGTATAGCGGTCTTGTTGCTGAAAATGCTGGGTCCGCAAGAACAGCCCCTCTGACCAGACAACCTTATTGCGTTCCGTCATTCCATTCCCCAGTCAGCCTTCATTTCCGCCCATAGAAACCCCGGTTTACGCCGGAACCAGTGTAATCCCGCCGCTGCCCACGTCGATGCGGAAGGTCACATTCTCGGTCGGCGACACCGCCGATTTCGCGCGGAATACCTTGCCTGCCGGGGCGCGGAAGCCCGCAATCACCCCGATCATCGCCACCCCGGCATCCAGCGCAATGGTTTTCGTCACCGGGGCACCGGGCGTCAGGGCGATCTGATCCGCCTTGATCAGATCCGCGCCCAGCGCCGCCGCCGGGTTTTGCAGCGCAAAGAAATCGGCACCATCAAAGGCCCCCGACCCGCGCAACTGCACGATTTGCAGCGTTAGCGGGCGGTCCTGCCCATCCGGTCCGGGATTCATGCCCGCCGCCCCCTGAGCGACCAATGTCACCGACCCCGGCCCCGCAGGAACACAGGCCACCAGAAGGCCCATCGCGGCCGTTCCCAACAAAAACTCGCGTCTCACAATCATTTTCCGTCCTCCTTGTTGCCTTCATATGCGTCTCTGAAATCGGCACCCACTTCGCCCAGAAAACGGTCCTCGGCGGATTTCGCAATTTCGCGGTAGCGTTCCGCGTATAGTTGCCACAGCCGGGCACCACGGCTGCCAGCAATCAGCGATTTCACCAACCCAACCTCTTCGACCTCGGCCTCGAACATCGCCGGATCGAACCTGTCAATCATGCGACGCAGCGCCGATTGCAGCGCCGTCCATGTGCGCACCTGATGGTCGTTCAGATCGCGGAAAGCGGCATTAATCGCGGCCTCGGGGGGCAGATAACCCTTGCCTTTGGCGGTCACCAAAGCTGCCAGCGCCTCTTCGGTGGTCGCCAGAAACTTTAGCGGGTTCACATCGGCCGACCCGATAACCGTTGCCGCCACCCGGACCGAATTCTTTTCCCGCGCGCGGGTGCGCAATTGATGCACCAGCCCTTCGGTCAACAGCCGGAACCGTTTGCCCAAGGCCTCCATTTCCTCGGCGCTGCCTTGGTTTGGCAGCGCAGCAAGATCAAGGCCAAGACCGCGAAAGAACGCCTCGGCGCTTGGGGCGTCAGAGGCTGCGGCAACAGGCGGCGGTGCAACAGGTTGCGGCGCTGGCGGTTGCGGGGTGATTTCTGCCGGTGCAGGTTCTGGCAGCGCGGGTTCTGGCAGCGCGGGTTCGGGGGCCGGTGGCGGCACCACCCTTTCGCGCAGGCGCGGCTCGCCGGGGTCGGCCCATACAGGTTCGGCCCGTGTTGGTTCGGGTGATGCCGCAGCTGGGGTCGCGGCAACCATGGGGGCTGCAGCCAAGGGTTCCGGGGGTGGTGGCGGTGCAGGGGGCACCGACACATCCAGAAAATCGCCAAAGCTGAAATCTGCCGCCGGTGCGGGGGTCACTTGTGCGGCTTTGGGCGTTGCAATCGGATCCATCGAAAAGGGATCGTCAAATAGCGGCGGGGCGGCGGGGCGCGGCGGGGGGGCGGGCGCAAAGGCCGCACGCCCCCCTTCAAACGGTTCAGGCAGGCTGTCGGGGCGCGGGGGTGGCGGGGTGGGTGCGGGGCGTTTGGCAAAAAAATCGTCGTCGTCAAACCCCGATGGCAAGGGGGCCGTGCGCGGCGGTAAGGCGGCCTGAAGGCCGGGTTTTTCCACCTCGACCCGGATCACCAGATCACCCATCCGCAGCCGCGAGCCGTTTTCCAACGGTACCGTCACACCCGTTCCAACCGGCGCGTCACGCCCATCCAGAAACAACCCGCCCCGGCTGGCATCGGTGACGGTAAAGCGCCCGTCGCCGCCCGAAATCACGCAATGCTTGCGAGAGATGAACATGTCGGGGTCATCAACCTGCCAATCACATTCCGCCCCCCGCCCGATCGACAAATCGCCGCTGTCGTGGCGCCTTTCGGTCACGCGTTGCGGATGGGGTGCGTGTTCGATGATCAACCGAAGGGTCATGCTGCCATTGCCCCTTCTCGGATGCTGAATCCGGCCAAGCACAGGTCATCCGCATCGGTAAGGTCTGGCCGCGATACCCATGTGGTGCGCCCAAGCTGGCACTGGCCCAAACGCGGCGCGGGGATGGCCTCGCGCGCCAACACCAGCCGCAGATCGAATTCAATGTCCTGGCCTGCCACAAACAGAATTGCCCGGCGCAGTTCACGCTGCAATGCGCGGTCGTCCAACAATCGGCGATACTGCGCCAGCCCCAAGGGCCCTACCCGCAGTTCGGCGCGGGTCTGGCGCTGAAACGTCCGCGCCCCCACCACCGCACCGGTACCAAGCCCGGCATAGCTGTGGCCAAGCCGGGTCTGCAACCCGCGCGGAATTTCCATCCAATGCCCGACAAATTCCGCAAGCGACACCGGCGCATCCAGCAAATCGGTCAGATACCCGGTCAGCCGTTCAACCCCCTGCACCGAGGACGCCAGCGAGGTGGCAAACCGCAGCGGCAATTCCGGGTCGATACTGCGCTGATTGCCCTCCCGCATCCCCGGCATACCAACCCCGGCAAGTGCCTGAAGCATGGCCTGCACCCGGCCGCCGGTGCCAAGTTCGGTCTGCACATCGGGGCGCGCATCGGCCCAGCCGCGCCAGTACAGCGCAATCATCCGATGCTGCAGCATGTTGCAAAAATCCAGAAACGTGGTGTCCGAGGTTTCCCTATCCTGCGCGCCTGAAAACCACCTCTCCGACAGCCGCGCCATGATCCAGCGCGTCATGTGCAAGGGCATCGCCCCTTCTGGCCCCAACAGGCCCAGCACCTCGACATCGACCCGTGCAGGGCCGCCATCCACCCCCGGTGCAAAGCCTGCAATATCGCGGGTGGCAATGCTAAGGCGCACCCGCTGACCCAGACGCGCGGGTTCCAGCCCCGGCCCGCCCGCCCGGCCAAACCGCTGCCCCTCGGTCTCAAGCCGCCGCAGCAACTCGAAAAATCCCATGGTTTCCGGTTCCGCCCCGGTATGGCTCAGATCAGGGCGCGGATGCCCGGCGACATTGGCCATGACACGTCCTCCTGTCTTTGCAAAAGCTTTGATTTGGTGCGCACAAAGGAATTGATCCCCGCATGCCGCGCGAACAACTGGTTCAATAGCGCCGACAACAGCAGCGCCGAACTGCCCGTCAGCGCGCCCTCGTCGATATCCAGCGTGATCTCGACACCCTTGCCAAAACACATCGGCCCCGGAATACCCAAGCGCTCGACCACTTGCCGTGACGATACCCGCGTCACCGACCGCACATGCCGCGCCACGGCCGGATCGCCCCGGTCAGCATACAAATCCAGCATCGCGCGCAGGGGTTCGGCGTTGCGGCTTTCCTCGGCAAGCGACAGATGGTTAAGCGACAACTGCCCGATCAACCGCCATGTCAGATCGTCAATCTGGCCCTCGCCGCCGACACCGACGGTCGGCAATCCCGCCACCAGCGCCCCCCGTGGCCGCCGCATTGCCCCCAGCAGTTCAATCCGCCCGACCGGATCGCCGGTTTCCAGGGTCAGGCGCGGGGTATCATCCAAAATCGGCAAATCGCGGTTGGTGCAAAGCGCCCGGACATCCAGCCGCCGCAGTGCCCGTCCCGGTGCCATCCCGGCAGGCCGCGCCACCGAGATAAAGAAATCATCCCCCGCATAACTGGTCCGCGTCTGCCCGCGCCGTATCTCATCGGCCCCCGGCCTGCGCGGCCTGCGTTCGGTGGTGTAGATCAACCCCGATCCGCGCCGGAAATCAGCCGCGTAAAGCTCGTTCAGCACCGCCTCTGGCCCGTCGCTATCGGCGTCTTCCACCCGCAACAGGCGGTAAATCTCAAAATCCCGCGCTTTGGTGCGATCGGCATGCACCACATGCGCCGAGGCCCGGCCATCAAGCTCGACGATGTTGCATTCTTTCTCGAACAGATTGACGATTGGCGCTGCGAACAACCGGAAATCACGTGCCGCCACATCGGCAATCTCGGGGCAGGGCCGTGAGAGCAGTAGCAAAACCTCCAGCTTGCCGCCCGCACAGGCCCGCACGGCGCGGCTTAGCCCCTCCAGCCGCAGATAATGAAACCGGTCCGGCATCAGAAAGTATTCCCGCATCAATCGGTAACCCTCGAATGACGCGCGCACCCGTGGCAAAAGCGCCTCGCCATCGCCAATGCCAACCATCCTTGGTGCCTGTGCCGGGCTATAGCGCCCGCCCGCATCCACTTGCCGCGCCAAAACCCCGGCGGGGCGGCCAAACACCGCATCAAAAATCGCCCCGCTTTTCGCGCCGCCCGCAAAGTTGATGTCCAGTCGATCCAGCGACAGGTCCGATATCGGCCCCGGCCCCACCCGCCGGATCACAATCCGTAGCGCCGCCTCGGCCCCAGCTGCCTCGCCCTCCGACAGCCCGCCCGCGTTCAGCGCGCCGCGATCTTGCAGATATTCGACGCTTTCAATCGCCAAGGGCCACAGCGTCACGTCCTGGGCGGTCGTATAGGTTGCCCTTGTAGACACCCCTTCGCGAAACGCCGACACCAACCGGGTGCCGCGTTTCACCACATGCCCCTCAAGCATGGTCTGCACCTGCGGGCCGGGGTGCAAAACCACGGTCGAGACCGCAGGCGCCGGCCCCGCCAGATCGGGGTAAAGCGCATCCAGCATCCCCCGCACCGCGCGCGTGCTTTCGGCATCAACCTTTAGCCGGGTGCGGGCCGCCAGATAGGCAACCCCTTCCAACAGCCGCTCGACATAGGGATCCGGGCAGGGCACCGCATCCAAACTAAGATTGCGCGCCACCGTTGGGTGCAGCGCCGAAAACTCCACCGCCAACTCGCGGATATGCGCCAGTTCCGCCTCGTAATAACTCAGGAATGCCCTATCCATCACGCATCCTCTATCGCGGTCATGGCGCGGCCATTATCCAGATCAATCGTGGTCGATAGCCGCAGCCGCTCTGGCACTGGCGACAGCATCAACACCCCCTCGATCTTGATCCGAAGCCCGGTTTTGTCAGAGGTATCCACCGTCACCCGGATGGTATCGCGCTTTAACCGCGGCTCGAACACCGCCACCACTTCGCGCAATTCCTTTGCCAAACCCTCGGCGTCCAGATCCTTGGCCCGCCGCCCGGCAAATGACGGCACGCCGTAATTCAACACCGACCGACGCACATGGGGAAAGTCGGCGATCACATCTTCGGGGTCTTCAAAACTGCCCCTTTCGGCATCGGTAAACAAAAACCGCGCCTGCAACCGCTCGATACTGAACAACTCCTCAATATCGCGCCGCACTGCCTCGCGCAGCACATCAGCGGTCACCACAATGCCGCGTTCCTCTAGAAACGCGCGCCGCTCCACCTGCGCCAAGAAGGCAAAGATGTCGCGGCGCAACCTCTCTTCAAGGTCGCTTTCCAGATCAAGCATCCGCCGTCCACCGGCTATCAATCGTGCCAGCCGGTCCTCGCCGATCTCCGCCGCCAACTCGCCGCGCCGAACATCGGTTTCTGTCACGAGCCCCGGCAAATCGTCGACAAGGCGATCCCACAAACTGGGTTGAACCGCCTCGCGCCGCGATTGCTGGAGGGATGGATTTTGTGCCACATGCGTTCTCTGAAACAAGGGATTTTAGGCGTCAAAGCAAAGGCTTGCCCGCAATCACTTACCTGCGACGACGTTGTATTCCACCTCATGCTCATCGCCCTTGGAATGGTCATCCGCCTGAACCACGTATTTGATGGCGATTTCTTCATAAGAGATGGTGATGTCTTCGCCGATCATGTCATCGCCCGCCGCTTCGGCCGAATCCTGCTTCATCGCGTAAGACGAGATGATGCATTTCTTCAGCGTCACGGTCAGGTAATCCAGATGTGCATCGCCCGAGTCCTTGCGGGCGCAAAACACGATCTCGTCGAACGATTTACCCTGCATGCACGCCAGCGCCAGATAGGGCGAGGCCGCATCATACCACTTCTTGATGCCGAAATCGGACAGCGTCGCGCGCCCCCGCGTGCGGCCCGAACCGGTCGCCGAAGAGCTGGTTTGCTGGGCCGAAAACTTGACGCCAAAGACATCAATCTCGCCTTCATGATCGGCGCGTTTGGATTCGCCGTCGATGCCTTCGACTTTTAGATAACCCGTAAATGCCATGTTCTATTCCTTTCAATGCTGTGGAAAATTCCGGCTCTGGCCCCGATCGGGTGCCAAAAGCCGGTCACGCTTGATTTGCCGTCTTAAAAAAGTGCCGGTCGGACGGCCTTACGCTCCTTTCACCGAGGGAAGTTCAGACACCAGCCGCAGGCTGGCGTTGATCCCCTCCAGTTGGTAGTGCGGGCGCAGGTAGAAGCGGGCGTTGTAATACCCCGGCCGCCCCTCGACGCTGTCCACCTGCACCTCTGCCATTGCCAAGGGTCGCTTGGCCTTGGCCTTGTCATCCGCCATTGCTGTATTCGCCAGCACATAGCGGTTGATCCATTCCGACAGCCAAACCTGCATGTCGGCGCGTTCCTTGAACGTGCCGATCTTGTCGCGCGCGATGGCTTTCAGGTAATGCGCAAACCGGCTGACCGGGAACAGATAGGGCAAGTTGGCCGACAGCCGCTCGTTGGCCTGCGCGTCCGGGTCCACCAGCCGTCCGGCGCGGGTTTCGTCATCCTGCAGGCTATGCGCGCCGATAAACGCCGCCAGATCGGTGTTCTTGCGGTGCAAGATCGGCATCATCCCCAGCTTGGCCAATTCCGCCTCGCGCCGGTCATCAATCGCAATCTCTGTCGGGCATTTCATCGCCACCGAACCGTCATCGGTGGGGAAGCTGTGCACCGGCAGATTGGTTACCGTGCCACCGGATTCCACCCCGCGAATTTGCGTGCCCCAACCATAAAGCTTGTGGCTGCGGTTGATGTTCACCCCCATCGCAAAGGCCGCGTTCATCCAGACATAGTGATCATGCTTGCCGTCGATTTCTTCCTCAAAGGCAAACCCCTTCACTGGAATCGTCGCCGCCCCATAGGGCAACCGCGCCAACACCCGTGGCATCGCAAGCCCGATATAGCGCGCATCCTCGCTCTCGCGCAGCGACTGCCAACTGGCATAGTCGGGCGATGACACGATCTGTTTCAGATCCTGAGGGTTTGGCAGTTCCTGCCAGCTTTCCATGCGGAACAGCTGCGGTGCCGCCGCCGCGATAAACGGCGAATGGGCGCTGGCGCAGATGCCAGAGATATTGCGCAGCAACCCCACATCGCGCGGATGGTGTGAAAACTCATAAGCCCCGATAATCGCGCCAAACGGCTCGCCGCCAAACATCGAATATTCTTCGGAATACAGCTTTTTGAACGACGGCGACTGGTCCCACATCTGGCCTTCGAAATCTTCCAACTGATCGGCCAGCTGGTCCTTGGTGATGTTCATCACCCGGATTTTCAGCTTTTGATCGGTCTCGGTGTTGTTCACCAGATAATGCAGACCGCGCCATGTGCCCTCGATCTGACGCACCTCGGGGGCGTGCAAAATCTCATTCATCTGGGTGGTCAGCAGGCTGTCGATCCCGGCGATCAGCGACTTGATCGACTTGACCGCATTGCCCGAAATCGTCGCCGTGCCCGACCGCTCGGTTGCCGCCAACGCCAGATTCTGCACCAGTTTTTGCAACTTGGCGCTGTCGTCTTCCTTGACGCGGAAATCCTTTTCCAACAGGTCGCTGAATTCGCCGAGATCGACGGCCTGCGCCTCGGCGGCACCTGCGGTGGATGTTTGTTTCGGATCAGCCATGGCTATTCCCCCGCCTTACCAGATTTCATCGCTTCTTCGGCCACCTGCGCCAACAACGGCTCATTGGTCAAAAGCTGCGCGATGCGTTTTTCGGCACTTACCTTGCCGTCCATATAGCCCAGCAACTCCTCCAGCTGCCGCCGCATTTTCAACAGTTCCGCCAGCGCCGGCACCTGTTCGGCGATCTTGTCGGGCGCGAAATCCCCCATGTTCTTGAACGACAGATCGACGAACATTTCCTCATCCGCCTCAACGCCTTCCTTGCCCGGCAGCTTGTTGGGAACCCGCGCCTTCACGCGTGGCGACAACGCTTCCATGAACTTGCCAAACCGCCCGGCATCCACCTCGACAAAGGCGCGATCTGCCGGGGCCTTCACCGCCTCGCGGGTTTCCGACTTGCCCGCCAGATCGGCCATCACCCCCATGACGAAAGGCAACTCGATGGTGGTCGGGCTGCCGTAATGTTCCACATCATAAGCAATCTGAACCCGAGGGGCGCGGTTACGCTCGATTACCTTTGCCTTGCTTTCGCTCATCTAAGTCATTCTCCCTATTTGGATTTTTCATCAAATACGCCCGCAACGCTGCGGAATTCCTTCATGCCGCTCGGGGCAATTTCCTCCATCAGCTGCATGAAATTCATCGGCACCATCTTGCGCATCCGCCGTGCCAAATGCGGGATCGGCGACGAAGGTTCGGTGCGTTCGTAGAAATCTATAATCAGATCAAGGCTGCGCTCGACATCGCGCCGGGATGAAATCTGCCCCGGTGCCGCCGCTGAGGGTGTAGGCCGAATGGCGCCGTTTGCCGTTGGCAACGCTGTGGCCATCTCTGGCTCCTCTGCGGCGGGGGTGGCCCCCGATTTCGCGGCCCCGACGGTGTTCGCAATGCGGCCCAGAAATTGCGACATCGCGCCAAATTTCATGCCGATGCCGTTTTCCGCAACATGCGGCTCCAACGCCGCCTCAAGCGCCGCCACCGCCGCTTGCGCCCCGGTTAGCGCGGCAAACAGCGTTTCCAGATCGCCGGGCCGTTCGGCCATCGTGGCACGGCACGCGGCGGTTACCCGGTTCACCCGTGCCTCATGCTTGGCCAACAGATCTGCCAGTTCCCGCTCGCCCAACCCTTTTGGGCATTCGTTCAGAAAACTATTGCGGTTCAGACCACCCATTGCCAGATCGCCGCCCGTAATCGGCCCCAGCCCGCGCGGGTTCAAAAGGCTATTGAATTCCAGATCCCCCAGCACGCCATTGTCCGTGCTTTCAATCTGATAAAGCGCGTTGATCCGCCGCAGCGCCGCCTCGCGCTTTGACGGGTTTTCACGCAGCGCGGGATGCACGCTATCCCAATACTGCGTCACGGTTTGCGTCAGCAGCGACAGCCCCGCCGTCAGCCCGTCAAGCCCGCCCTCATTTGCCATGGCCCGCGCGGCGATCACCAACAGCCGCAAATCGCGCCCCGATCCGGCCAATTCCTGCGCCTGTTCCAGCACGCCTTGCCAGTCCATCTCGACAGCACCACTGCCGCCCGCCTCGATGGCTTTCATCCGGGCCGCACGCGATGCAGGCTCTAAAAGCCGTTCGATGGCATGGAACCGGCCATCATTGCGCAGCTCAATCCCAGACGGACTGGTCGCGCCTAAAGGAGCGAGAAACACATCAATATTCATCATGACCAAACGGTTTTAAAAGGTATTTGTGTCAGCGTGGCAGAAGATTACGATTCTTGCAACTTATGGTCGCAAGTCAGGGCCGGACATCCATAATGCGCGATGTCATGCCAAAGATAATACCGGGATCCTCTTTCAAAACCGCGGCAATTCCTTCGGAAAACGAGGCGACCGATTCACCCAAGGGCCGTCTGGTGGCGAACAGATCTTCGCGGGCCACAATGGCAAAAACCTCGCTCTTGCCGATGTTATCTTTCGACGCGCGGAAGGCCATCAGATTGGGGTCTTTTTCCCAGTCGGAAACCGAATGCACCACGCGAATACGCCGCACACCGTTTTCCACCGTCCCCAGCTTTGCAATCGAGGTTTCCTCGAAACCGCTTTTGGGCAACGCGTTGAAAACCTGCCCGCTGTTATCGACGATCACCACCCAAAGCTTGCCTTCGGTCATGGTGGCGGGGGCCAAAATCTCGACCAGCGGGTTTTCACCGGTGTGAAACACCCCGGTCAGATTTGCCTCCCCGGTGTCGCCTTGGCCAAACCAGATCGACAATGCCTCGGTTGGCACCACGGGCAGCACTTTGCGCACGCCGCAAAGATCCTTGTTCAGCGGCGTCACGTCCACCCGCACCGTGCGATCGCCGATCACCTCGCGCAGCTGGTCTTTCAGTTTGGGCACGATGCCGGGATCAACCACGCTGCCGGTCACGTCAATCGTCGCCGACATCGGATAGGCCGTGCCGGGGGGGCCGCTTTGCGCCAGCGGACCGCAGTCGGAAAGCCCCTTCAAGATCGCCGTCACCGTCTCATAGGGCAACAGGCGCGGCCCGGTGGTCAGGCCAAGCGTCAGCGTCAGCCCGTTGTCCTTGGCCCACGTATTCAGCCGGGTTTCCAGCCCAACCCGCGCGGCTTTGTCCGGGGCAAATCCGGTAATCACCGCCTCGGTGTCGGTCAGCCCGATCTCCCAGTTTTCGGCCCCGGCAATCGCGTCAAACACCTTTGCCACAGCGTCAGGCCACCGTGCTGACGGCGCACCCGATGCCAGCTTTAGCGCCGCCGGATCGGCCTTGGCCCCGGTGGCTTTGGCATAGGCCGCCGCAATGCTTGCCGCAGCCACCGCATCTGGCGCGTTGCCCGCCAATTTGGCCGCATCGCCCGCCCCAACCGCGCTTGCCGTCAGCGTATAGGGCTTGGCCTCCGGCAGTTCTTCTTCCTTCAGTTTTTCCACCACTTTGGTAACTTCTTCGGGCAGGCCGCCAACGTAGACAGCTCCACCGATTCCCGCCGCAATCAACAATAGCAGCGCCCAGACCCAACCCTTGCCCCCGGCCTTTTTCGGCTTTGGTGGCACCGCAGGTCCACCCCGCGGCCCGCCCCGCTGACTGATCGGCTTGATGGCCTGATTCAGCTTTTCCACCACCGCCGCCGCACTTGGGGCGCGTTCGGCAAGCTTGGGTGCCGACAGCCACAGGATCAGGCTTTTCAGCGGGTCCGGCACCCCGGTCACATCCAGCGGCTCTTGTTTGCGCCGGATCATTTCACCCGGCGTGGCCCCGGCAAACGGCACTTGACCCCGAAACGCCGCCAGCAGCAACGCCCCCAGCGCATACAGATCAGACCGCGCTTCGGCCCGCCCCTCCAGCTGTTCGGGCGAGGCGTATTCGTATTTCCCCGCGAAATCATTGCCAACAATGGTGCGCGCCCCGGCCGCCGTATCCTTGGCGATGCCGAAATCAATGATCGTCGCCTTTTCCGGGGTATCGCCGCGCAAAATGATATTATCGGGCGACAGATCGCGATGCACGATGCCTTGACCGTGGGCCGCCACCAGCCCCTCGGCAACCCGATGCGCCACGATCATCAACTCGCGGCTTTCCATCCGCCGCTCGGCCATAATATCGGCCATCGACGGGCCGTCGATAAAATCCATCACCAAGAACACATGGCCCTGATCCGACCGCGAACATTCGGTATAGCGCACCACCGCATCATCGCGAATATCGCGCATCTGTTCTTCGCGCTTCATCAACTCAATATAATCGTCGTTGCCCGAAAACTGCGAGTTCAGCGCCTTGATCGCCACAATGCGCCCGGAAATCAGGTTGCGCGCACGGTAAACCTCGCCGGTGCCGCCGCGCCCCAGAACGCCTTCGACTTCGTACGTGTTGTTCAGGATCTGGCCCTGATGGAAAATATCGCCCGGAAGGGGACCAATCATATTCAAGCTCCTGCGCCACCAACGGTGGAAAGGGCCGCGCAAAACAGTCGCGTTCTGGTACAACTTAGACTAGACTAACTTCTGGAATCATTACCCATTTTTTATACTTCTCGACACTTTCATTTCAAACATACGGAAGGGCAAGCATAATGGCCCCACGAGGTTCGCAAGAAACCGTCAAGCGTAAAGAGCTTGTTGGCAAGCTAAACCCAACCTGCCTCAAGGCGTTCTCTCTGGCGGCGCAAACCGCCAAGTCCCGCGGCAATCCCTATGTCGAACTTGTTCATTTCATTGAACATCTTAGCCGATCTGCCCGCTCGGACTTTGAGATTATCTGCCAATCGTCGGGCGTCGACGAGGCCCGCCTTGAAGGCGACATTGCCCGCGCCGTCGATGCCCTGCCGCATGGCGCAAGCTCGGTCGAGGAATTTTCCGACCACATTTTTCGTGCCATTCAAGAAGCCTGGACCTTTGGCTCGCTGGAATTTGGCGATGATACGGTGCGCTCGGCCTATCTGATCCTTGCCGCGCTGAAGGTGCCGGTTCTGGAAGGCCTGCTGTTCAAGATCAGCCTCGAATTCGACAAGATCGACCCCGCCTCGATCGCGCCGCATCTGACCGATCTGCTGGCCGCCTCGGTCGAAGGCACCGGCACCGCCGAACCCGCCGATAAACCGCGCGCCAAACCCGGTGGCCAGTCCGCTCTGGCGCAATACGCCACCAACCTGACTGAACGCGCCCGTGCTGGCAAGATTGACCCGGTGGTGGGCCGCGATATGGAAATACGTCAGATCATCGACATTCTGATGCGCCGTCGCCAGAACAACCCCATTCTTACCGGCGAAGCGGGCGTTGGCAAAACCGCCGTGGTCGAAGGTTTCGCCCTGCGTCTGGCGCGCGGCGATGTCCCCCCGCAACTTCAGTCGGTTGAACTGCATATGCTGGATATCGGCCTGATGCAGGCCGGTGCCTCGATGAAAGGCGAGTTCGAGAAACGCCTGAAATCGGTGATAGATGAGGTTCAGGCCAGCCCCAAACCCATTATCCTGTTCATTGACGAGGCCCACACCCTGATCGGCGCCGGTGGCGCTGCGGGCACCGGCGATGCCGCCAACCTGCTAAAGCCCGCCCTCGCACGCGGCGAATTGCGCACTGTCGCCGCCACCACTTGGGCCGAATACAAAGAACACATCGAAAAAGACCCGGCCCTGACCCGGCGCTTTCAGGTGGTGAAAATCGAAGAACCCTCTGAATCCGCCGCCGTTCTTATGTGCCGCGGCGTCGCGGGCGTTCTGGAAAAGCACCACAAGGTCGAAATTCTGGATGAGGCGATCGAGGCCGCTGTTGCCCTGTCGCACCGCTATATCCCGTCGCGCCAGTTGCCCGACAAGGCGATCAGCCTGCTCGATACCGTCTGCGCCCGCGTCGCCGTCAGCCAGCACGCCACCCCGGCCGAGGTCGAAGACATCGAACGCCGCCAGCAATCGCTTGAGATTGAATCCGGCATTATCGCGCGTGAGGAGGCCATCGGTATCGACGTTGGCGATCGCAAAACCCAAGTCGACGCAGCACTTGCCACCGCCAAAGCGGAACTCGACGCCGCCACCGCGCGGTGGGAGGCCGAAAAGACCCTCGTCGATGAAATCCTTGATCTGCGCGCCAAACTGCGCGGCGAAGGGGCAGCCCTTGATGATACCGCAACCGTCGGCGACATCGAACCCGAAGCCCCGGCTTCCGCACCTGAACCCGCAGCCGCGACCGAAGGCGATGCCAGCCCGGCACCCCCTGCTGCTGCCCAGATGACCGCCGAAGAACGCGCCCAAACCCTTGCCACCCTGCGCGATAAAATGGCCACTCTGGCGCAAACCCAAGGCGAGCGCCCCCTGATCCTGCCGTCGGTTGATCGCATGGCCGTAGGCTCGGTGGTGCAAGACTGGACCGGCATCCCGATGGGCCGCATGCTGGCAAGCCAAACCGAACGGGCCCTTGCCCTTGCCGGTATTCTCTCGGAACGCGTCGTCGGCCAAGACCACGCCATGGGTCAGATCGCCAACCGCATCCAAACCTCTTACGCAGGCCTTGGTGCCCCCGAAAAACCCATCGGTGTTTTCATGCTTTGCGGCCCCTCTGGCGTCGGCAAAACCGAAACCGCCCTCGCGCTTGCCGAAACCCTGTATGGCGGCGAGCAAAACCTGATCTCGATCAACATGTCGGAATTCCAGGAAGCCCACACCGTTTCCACCCTGAAAGGCGCGCCCCCCGGCTATGTCGGCTACGGCAAAGGCGGCATCCTGACCGAAGCCGTCCGCCGCCGCCCCTATTCGGTCATCCTTCTGGACGAGGTCGAAAAGGCCCACCCCGATGTGCATGAGATTTTCTTTCAGGTGTTTGACAAAGGCATGATGGACGATAGCGAAGGCCGCCGGATTGATTTCAAGAACTGCCTGATCCTGCTGACCTCGAACGTCGGGTCCGAGGAAATCATGGCGATGACCGATGATGGCAAACACGGTGCTGATCTCGAAGAACTCACAGGTTCGCTGCGCGCGCCGCTGCTGAAGGTCTT
>JBAVTI010000472.1:0-1792 GCA_049696055.1 Paracoccaceae bacterium
CGCAAGGTAAAGGGTAAGGGGCGGCTTTGTCATCGGCAAATTCCGTTCGCAAGCGTGGCGTCAGAGGTAAGTCGCGCGGCCCCATAGGTCCAGCCCTAACCGATCATTTGTGCCGTGGCCAAGCCCTGCGCTGCACGAACAAGCCTGAAAGGCGGCTCAGTGCAGGCATTGGCTGATTGCCAAAGAAAAAGGGGCGCACGCGCGCCCCCGTTCTGGGTCACTTCTGACCAATGTATCAAAGCCACCGTTTACTTAACTTCGACCGACATTTCATCGCGTTCCAGGCGTGGTTCACGTGGTGGGCGGCCGATCACATCCCGCAACTCATCCAATTCGATGAAATTGTCGGCTTGGCGGCGCAGTTCGTCGGCGATCATCGGCGGTTGGCTGCGGATGGTAGAAACCACCGAAACCCGCACACCCTGACGCTGCAGGCTTTCCACCAGCGGACGGAAATCGCCGTCGCCAGAAAACAACACAATGTGATCAACGCGCGGCGCAAGTTCCATGGCATTGACGGTAAGCTCAATGTCCATGTTTCCCTTTACCTTGCGGCGGCCTTGGCTGTCGGTATATTCCTTGGCCGGTTTCGTGACCATGGAAAAGCCGTTGTAATGCAACCAGTCGACCAGCGGCCGGATCGGAGAATAATCGTCATTCTCCAGCAACGCCGTATAGTAGAACGCCCGCAACAGTTTGCCCCGACGCATGAATTCCTGGCGAAGTAGCTTGTAGTCGATGTCAAACCCAAGTGCCTTGGCGGCTGCGTAAAGATTTGACCCGTCGATGAACAGCGCAAGCCGTTCGTCTTTATAAAACATAATATTTTCCCCTCAAACTGTTCTGTCATGCAAATTCCCATGAGTGGTAAGAAGGTATTGGAAATCCGACGAAGAACGACGCTGAATAACAGCCTGTAAAACTTACATGCAAGTCACTCTATACGAAAGTGTAACATTGACCAAACGTCAGAAAAAACACGCTCTGATTGCGCTAGGTGCAAATTTGCCGTTTGCGGGTGCAGAGCCGCAACACACTTTGCATTCTGCCATAGATCTGTTTGAAAGCAAAGGATTACCAGTGCTTCTGGTAAGCCGATTTTATGAAACCCCTTGCTTTCCGTCGGGAGCCGGTCCCAACTATGTGAACGCCGCAGCAGTTGTGAACCCATCCGCGGGGATGTCTGCGTCAGATGTGCTGGCAGCATTGCATGAAATTGAGGCTGTGTTTGGTCGTACACGTGCGACTCGCTGGGGGATGCGCACCCTTGATCTTGATCTGCTGGCATGGGGCACGCTGGTGTTGCCAGATGCCGCAGAGCAGGATCGCTGGCGCAATCTGCCGCATGCGCAACAGGCGAACTCTGCTCCCGACCAGTTGATTTTGCCGCACCCACGGCTGCAAGACCGCGCATTTGTGTTGGTGCCCCTGGCGGATGTGGCCCCAGACTGGTGTCACCCGGTTTTGGGTCTGACAGTGGCTGAAATGCTGGCGGCACTTCCGTCAGCGGATCGGGATGACGTGAAACTGCTGTAGAATTTGCGCGGCTGCCCTGCGATAACTGTGCTTGTCAAGCCATCTGACAGGCCTTACATAGGCCGTTCCATACCCCAAATCCGCAAATGGAGTCGCTTATGGCCCGCGTGACGGTTGAAGATTGCGTTGACAAGGTTCCGAACCGGTTCGAACTGGTTATGTTGGCCGCGCACCGCGCCCGCGAAATCACCGCCGGTTCGCCGGTTACGGTGGATCGTGACAACGACAAAAATCCAGTGGTATCGCTGCGCGAAAT
>JBAVTI010000473.1:0-2315 GCA_049696055.1 Paracoccaceae bacterium
TCGCCATCAAGGAGACCGGATATGGCAGCGATACACAGCGACGAGTTCAAGCGGGATGCGGCTCCAAACTGATCCCGGACGTGGCGAATGATCCGCCAGCGCATCAAATCCACCCTCGAGGTAGCGGTCATACCAACGGTAAAACGTGGTGCGAGGGATCCCCAGCATATCAAGCGTCTTTTTAGTGGGCAGATGTGACCCTTCGACAGTGCGGATAAGCTCGAATTTCTCGGATGCGGGATACCTCACTCCGCATCCTCCCCAACCCCTGTCATACTTTTTTTGAGCAAGCGGTTTTCCAGGGTGAGATCGGCCACGCATTCCTTCAACGCCAAAGCCTCTGAACGCAGATCCTTCACCTCAGGCGACGTCGCTTGGCGGGCTGTGTCGCCCGACAACCGTCGCTTACCGGCTTCCAGAAACTCCTTCGACCAGCTGTAATATAAGCTCTCGGCAATACCCTCGCGCCGACATAGCACCGAGATACTTTCCTCGCCGCGCAAACCGGCCAAGACAATGCGGATCTTTTCCTCTGCCGAGTAGGTCTGGCGGGTCTTGCGGCGGATGTTCTTGACCAGCTTGTCAGCCGCGTCCTTTGAAGTTTCAGGCTTCTTCATCATCTCGATCTCCTAATCGATAAGATGAACCAGAAATCCTCCGTTGTTCAAATCCTCAAATCAGTCCCATGGGTGCTCACGTCAGACAGCCCGACCTGTCGATTGCTGCGCGGTGAACGAACGGCAACTATCAGCCTGAGTTCTCTAATCTCTTGGCCAAAATGCCTGCCAACAGCACGGCGATCACGAGGAAACCAGCGCCTCCTATCCAAGCACTTTGCAACGAATAGCTCTCCGCAAGGCCTCCAACCACCATCAGACCAATTGCTGCACCCAACTGCTGTACGAGAGAGCGTAATGACAGCATGGTAGAACGCTGATGGTTCTCGACACAGGAATGAAGGATGCTACTGGCTGGCGTTTCCGTAGAGCCAAGGACGACAGAAAAAAGAATGAAAACCCCGACAAAGCCGACAATGCCTCCTTGAAACGCCAAGGCGATCTGGAGAGCCGCGAGGCAAGCAAAAGCCACGGAAAGCGAGATGGCATTTCGGCGCTTGAAGATCTGATTGATGCGTGGCGACAGCGCCGCACCGAATGCGATTGAGAAGAAGTAGGTCGCCGTCAGCACACCAATTGCAGTATTGGCGTAGCCTTCGCTCAGCATACCCTTAACGTGGGTGGGCCAGAACACTTCGACCGGGTTCGTTGCCATCAAAAACAACGTTAACGCGAGTAGAAGCATCGACAGGGAAGGATGCTTCAAAGCAAGGAAACCAGCCTCCTTTATCACTGCAGGAACGTTCGTGAAGCCCTGCGTGAGCGCCTTGGGATTCAGCGGGCGAGGCTCTTCTGTAATGGCAAATAGGGTGTACAGAAACAACACAGTCATCATGATGAAGCTTGCAGCGTAGGAGACATCGTAAATGCTGAACCCTAGCCTGATTGCGGTTGCGCCGAATGCGTCGGGCAACAGGCCCCCGCAAATCGCACCGAAGGCCAGACCCATTGCGTTGGCCCATTGGGCCTTTGCGAGGGCGGGCTGGATATCGACGTTCGGGGCCATGACACCAAAGTTCTCAACAAACCACGCGTCGAGTGTTCCTGAGCGCAGAGCACGTCCGAACCCAATAAACGCGAACGACAATGCCAGAACATAAAAATCGCTGGACGACAGGAAGAGACCCAGTGAGATCAAGCTTGCAACGACCGCAGACAGGAAGACGGGCTTGCGTCCAATGTTGTCAGCCAGCCCGCCAAAGGGCAGTTCCATCGTCATGGTTGTGACTGAATAAACTCCAAACAGCAGCGAAATCTGGAAAAGGTCCATGCCACGGTCGATCAAGGCCAGCGCGACAACTGCCACCGTCAAGCCCATCGCAAAGCGGTCCAGGAACTGGTGCATCTGGAAAACCCGAATGTGCCGCCGGGCAGAACGGGTTAGCTGACGGAAGGAGAATTCGATGTCGGCGGGCATGTTTGTAGTCTTGGCATTTTGAACCGCGAAGGCAATAGCAGCTCCTACAAGCGCATAACTTGAATTGTGGAAACAGTCGTTCGGGCGCTGGCGGTGAAAGGCGGGTTAGTCTGCATAACAGGCACTTTTATCAGCCTTAGAATACTGCTCATCACCCCGTCAGAGCCTGCCAAGCCAATCGCAAATTCAGCGCCGAACACATTACCGCCAGCAACGGGTTGGTCATGCGCTTGCTTGATGGTTGCCTGAAATTGCCCGCTGGTGCCGGGTTTGGCCGGATC
>JBAVTI010000474.1:0-8726 GCA_049696055.1 Paracoccaceae bacterium
GATCGGCTGCACGCGGCGGCCATCGAATGGGGATCACGCGCGCGCCACTTGTTGGCGTAACCGAAAAAAGGCCCCGCATTCCGGCGGGGCCTTTGTTCTCTTGCGGCAGATATCAGTTTTCGCCACCGGCGCGGGGCGGCTTGCCTGCGGCAAGATCGCGGGCCTGCACCACCCATTCGTCACGCACCACCCGGCCCTTGAAGCCTTCCAGGTTTTCATCGACCCAGGCAATCTCGGCCTCGGTCCAGGCGGCAATCTGGTCGAAATGCCAAAACCCAAGCTTGTTGCACAGCGCCGCCAGTTTCGGCCCCACACCCTTGATCAGTTTCAGATCATCGGCCTTGCCGCCGCGCGCCGCCTTTAGCGTGGCGGGTTTGACCGGCGCCCCCGGCACCACCTCGACCGCCTTTTTCGCCGCAGCCTTCGCGGCCGGTTTGGTCGCGGTCACCGTTTCGGTTTTGGGGGCGGCTTTGGACGTGGTTTTGGGTGTGGCCACCACTACGGCCTTGGTCTTTGGCGTCACCGTCGCAGGCACCGCCATCACCGGGGCCACAATCATGCTCGTATGTTTCGCCGCAGCTTCCCGTGCCGCCTCGGCGCGTGCGGCATCCGCCCGCGCATCCGCCGCCCGGTTTTCGGCACCCGCCACATCTGCAGCGGCCTGCCTCGCCCGCGATTCTGCTGCAGCCAACTCCTGCTCCAGTGCAGATACCCGCCCCGCCTGCGCCTGCCCTTTGGATTGGCAATCGGCAAGGGCCGCGCGCAACCGCGATGCCTCGTCTGCGTCGACGCCGCCCGCGGCCTCTGACCGCCGCCCCCAGATGATCCAGCCCGCAATCAGCCCGACAATGGCTGCCAAAAACAGCAAGCCCCACATCTCACCCATCATAAAACCCCAGTTTCGAAACATCGCGGATACTCCCTAACCTGTTGTTATAGATAATTACTCTGACCAAATCACCGTTGTGCGACGATTTAGGGCGCGGCCCTCTTCCGTTGCATTGTCGGCAAAAGGCACCCCGGCACCATAGCCTTTGGACAGCATCGCCACCCGTGGAATCCCGCGCGCAATCAACGCCTCGCGCACCGCCAAGGCTCGCAATTGGCTTAGCCTGCGATTGGCATCGACATCGCCCGACGCATCGGTATGACCCCCGATTTCCGCCGTCATCGTACCACTTAACGCACATTCCCGCACCACCGAGGCCAGTTCATTCAACACCGCAAGGTTGTCTGCATCCAGCTTGTCAGACCCCGACACAAAGTTGATCGTGCGCGTGGCCAACACCTTGTCGGTCTCGGCCTGACAATTTGCCACCGACACCGCGAACCCCGGCACCGCCAGCCAATACCCCGCCGACAGCCGTTCCTTGGCACCGGTAAAGCCATTTACCCGCTCGTCGCCATCGGCCCCCACTACCGGGGCCACCGCCACCTCCAGCGCCACATCCGCCCCCAGCGCCGCCGCCATTTCGGCACCAATACGCGCCGCATCCGCCCCCGCCACCAGCCCCGCCTGCACGGCCACACGGCCCGGCGCAGACTGCACCACAAGGGTCTCGATATCGCCCATCCAACGCTGCAACACCACAAACAGCGACGTGTCCGACCCATCGCCCAGCACTGCCGACCGTGCCGCCGAGGCTACGGACGCAAGCCCCAACCCCCCGGCAATCGCCTCAGGCGTCACCCCAACCGGCAGCTTGCCCGCCAGCGTCGCCCCCGTGGTCGCCGAGTATTCCAGCACATATTCCGGCGGCGTGCCGTCATCCAGCAACGTCACCTCGGCGGTCACCGCCCCCTCGGGCAAACCTTTCAGCGCCGCCAGCATTTGCCCCTGTTCAACCGGGCTTAACGCCTCGCCGGTGATGCGCAGCGTGCCATCGCTTAGCGCCATCTCGCCCTTGATCAGTGGCCCCAGTGCTGCGATCCCGGCCTCGGCCATCGCCACCCATCCCTCGGGCGCACCCGCCGCCAGCACCAACCCCTTGGCTGAATCGCCCAAAGCCGCCGCCAATTTGCCGCGCACCGCTTCGGTCGGCACAAACCCCGTCGCCGTCAGCGCCATATCCGCCTTGACCACGTTCAGGCTAAAGGGTGCGGCGGTATCCAGCACCGTCATTGCATCGACCACCACGCGCCGCCCCGGCAAGGCGTCCAGGCCCGCCAGCAACGCGTCATGCTCGCCCGCACCATCGGCAATCCCCGACACCAGAATATCGCGGCCCGAAACCTGTGCTGTCACGCCATGCACCGACCCCGCAACCACGGTCTCGGCGGCCAGCGCCACGGCACCCTGCATCCGGTGCGCCTGATGACCCCGGCCCCAAAGCCCAAGCGCCACCACGCCCAACACCAAAACGCCAATTCCGAAAACCTTGCGCATCACCCGCGTCCCCCACACCAAAACCTGCGAAAACTGTTGCACCCGCAACGGCCGCAATCAAGGGGGAACAAAGCCGCATGCCACCCAAAATCAGGCGTAAACCGCCGCCCAACGGCTGATCAGCCGTCCCTGCAGAGTCTTGGCGCGCTTCACCCACTCGGGCCCGCCCGGCGGTGCCTCGCGTTCGGCCAAAGGCAGCGCATCGCGGCGCGATACATCGGCACAAAAAATCGCAAAAACCAGATCGCGCCCGCCCGGCGGCATCACATAGCCCGCCAGCCCCGAGACGAAATTCAAGGTGCCGGTCTTGGCCACCACCCGCACCGGATGACCCTCGATCACCTTGCCCTTGGCGTCGCGCATGCCGATGTCTTTCAGCAACCCCGGCAGCGCCCCGGCCCGCCCCGCCACCAACGCGCGCACCATATCCGCCGCCGAAATACGCGAGTCCGACCCCAGCCCCGAATGGTCCACGAACCGCGCCGATAGCCCCAACCGCAGGCTCGCCCACTGCGTCATCATCGCGCCCGATGCCGCCAGGGATGTAGCCCTGGATGCCGTCAACCCAATCACCTCAGCGGTCAGATTGGTTGAAAACTTCAACATATCACGCAAAATTACCGCCAATTCATCGCTGAAATGTTCGACAATCACTGTACCCGTCGGCACCGTTGCGGCCATCCCGGCGGGCGGCAACATGGTCCCCTGTGCGGCACACAGCGTGGCAAATACCTCGGCTGCGTAGACAGCGGGCTGGCGCACCGGCATCCAGCGGCTGCCCGCCTTGCCCAGCGCCGCGCGCGCCACGGTCCAATCCTCGGTCCCAGCCCCTGCGGCATAGGTGAACAGCGGCACCTCGCGGTCCACCACCCGTACCCGCGCCATCCGCACCAGCGGCACAAACCGTTCGGCGCGCGCGTCCATCGACACGGTATAGTCCTTGCCCGCGCGCTTCCATTCGAAATTCACCCGGTTATAATTCAGGTTCAACCCGCACAGCGCCGGGTTATAGCCAACAAATTCCGGCTGCTCGCGGTCAATCCGCTCGATCAACGGCAGCGCGCCGGCATAGACCAAAAACTGCCCCGTCACCCCGCGCACACCCCGTGCCGCCAAGGCCTGTGCCAAATCGCCCAGCATATCGGTATCCAGCGTCGGATCGCCCGATCCCACCAACACCAGATCGCCCTGAACGATACCGCCCACCACCGGCCCCGTCGCCACCAGCTTGGTTGCAAACCGATAACTGCTCCCCAGCGTTTCCAATGCGTAAAGCGTGGTGATGGCCTTCGCCACACTGGCAGGCGGCAATGCCACCTCGCCCCCCACGGCCTCCAGCACCTGCCCCGTCGCCGCATCCATCACCACAAAGCCCACGGCCCCGCCCAGCTTGGCCGCGCCAATCAGCGCCTGCGCATTGGTGGCTTCGGCGCGCAGCACCCCACTGTCGCCTCGCCTGCGTGGCAACGGCGATGTCAGCGGTGCTTCGGCAAAGACCGGCAAGGCCACACCCGCCAACAGCCCACCCAACAATGCCCGCCGCGAAATGCCCATCAACCTATATCCCCATGGCGGGCGATTCCGCCCCATCCCCAAAGGCCACAAATACAATCAGCCCGGCCCAAGCGAAAGCCCCCTGCCCGATCACCTTTTTGCCATTCTCATTGCCCAAATATCCTCGGGGGAGAGCCCAAAGGGCGAGGGGGCAGACAGCCCCCTACCGCCGCCATTCACCACGCGCCCGAATGGCGCTGGAAGACAAATCCATCAACGGCACATCCGCCAGACACCAGGCCGGGGCCTGCAGACGCCCCAAACCCTCGGCCTGCGCGTCATTGACCCGTGCCGAGCCGTAAACCCGCGCCGCCCGTGACAGCCGCGCCCGCACCCCAGACCCCGGTCGCGCCAGCACCCCGATCGGCACATGGCTCATGATCCATTCCCACCGATCCCAGCGGTGAAACTGCGCCAGATTGTCCGCCCCCATCAGCCACACAAACCGCACGCCGGGATAGCGCGTCTGCAACGCCTTGATCGTCGCGGCAGTATAGCGCGTGCCCATCCGCGCCTCGACATCTGAAATCACCACCCGCGGATGATCCATCACCAGCCTCGCCCGCGCGATCCGGTCGGCCATGGGTGCTGGTTGCACCGGTTTTAGCGGATTGCCGGGGCTGACCAGCCACCACACCCGGTCCAGCCCAAACCGCCGCAGCGCCTCTCGGGTGATATGCGCATGGCCTGCGTGGGCCGGGTCAAACGACCCGCCCAACAACCCCACAACCATCCCTGGCCGTGCAACGGGAAAACCGGCTTTCATCGCAACTGATTAGCCGATTCCGCTCGCGCTGCAAACCCAAAGCCTCAGTCGTCGCGCGGCACCACCGGCAGCTTGTGGGCGATGCCCTTGTGACAATCAATACAGGTCGATCCGCCCGACAAATCGGTGCCATTCGCCACCGGCTCCATCTTTTCGCGCGACCGTGCCCGCTGATGTTCGAACGCCATCGCCTCAAAGCTGTGGCAATTGCGGCATTCCCGCGAATCCGTTGCTTTCATCACCGACCAGACATGGGTCGCCATCGTTAGCCTGCGCGCCTCGAACTTCTCGGGCGTATCAATCGTCCCGATCAACTTTGACCAAACCTCTTTCGAGGCCTGGATCTTGCGCACCATCTTTGGCCCCCACGCATGTGGCACATGGCAATCCGAACAGATCGCCCGCACCCCAGACGCATTCTTGTAATGCACCGAGGTCTTGTATTCCTCATAGACCGTGTCGCGCATCTCGTGGCACGACACGCAGAATTCCAGCGAATTGGTCGCCTCCATCGCGGTGTTGAAGCCGCCCCAGAAAATGATCCCGGCCACCAGACCAATGGCAAGCAAAACCCCCTGTCCGATCAACACCGACGGGCGGGTGAACCAATGCCATAGCTTCTTAATCAACCGGATCATTCGGTTCCCCCACATACTCTTGTTGTTCCGCCGAAGGAGGCATCCCCTTCGGCGGCGTTGCTAAATCAAACGCGATCTTGCGTCATTCCTTGGGCAAAGTGGCGATATAGGCCATAAGATTTGCCGAAACCTGATGATCAATCGCCCGCAGCGCTGGCATCGCTTCGCCCGGTTGACCGTTCAGAATCTTGTGCATCACTTCCCATGGGTTATCGGACAAAGACCCCAGCGGCGGCATTTCCTTGGGCAACTTGCCTTCCGGCCCATGACAGCCGGCGCAAACGGTGTTGAACACCTGCCCGCCCGCCACCGCATCGCCTTTCGAGGTTTTGGCCTCGGCGTCGATATACGGCGTCCAGTCGACCTGCCCCGCTACCACGAAATTGGCAAGATCGGTCAGATCAGCCTCGGCAAGCTTGTCGCCATAGCCGTGATCGCCCTTCAACAAGGCCACAACGGCCGCAGGGTCGCCGCCGATCATGCCGTTGATGCCCTTGATGCCGGTCATGTGGCTGCCGGTGGCATACGCTCCCGCAGCCCCCATGCCGTCCCAGCCGTGGCATTCCTTGCAGCGCCAGTTGGCTTTGGGATCTGCCGCGATCTCTGCGTTACCTGCCGCCGGATACAGCGGGTGCATTTCCGCAGGCGGCTCGGCCTTAACGACCTTGTACCACTTGTCGTAAAGCTTGCCACCGCGCGCGACGGATCCCTGATCCACCTCGGCGAACGCCATGCCCGCCGACAGCGCAAAGCAAAGGGCCACCGCCCCCGCCGCACTTGCCTTCAGGCTGTTTGCAAATTTAGTCATCGTGTTTGTCCCTCCTGTTGCAGTTTCAGTAAGGAAGCTGGGCACCACACCCCAACAGGCTGCGCACCGCTGTTCCAACACAGCAGAGACTCCGATTTTCGCATCCGACACTGATCCAGATCATTTTCGCCGTCATAAACGCTTGCTGTGCAAATTCGCACAGTCAGGGGCCCGATCTGACGGCCCAAACATAGGGGGGCTTGGGTCGAGCAGGCCAACCTTGCCGGCGGCCAGCGTCTGCGCCTGCGCCAATCCTTTGATGCCATTGTCGGCAGATGATTGCCCTTCCCCCCAAGTTTGACTACATGGGGCCTGCAAACCAACCTGTCCGCCCCAGACCCGCACCCAAGAGGAATGATCATGGCATCTTATCAGTACGTCTATCACATGGAAGGCGTCTCCAAGGCCTATCCGGGCGGCAAGAAATGCTTTGAGAATGTTCATCTGAATTTCCTGCCCGGCGTGAAAATCGGTGTGGTCGGGGTCAACGGCTCGGGTAAATCGACGCTGCTGCGGATCATGGCGGGCATTGACAAGGATTTCACCGGCGATGCCTGGGCTGCCAAGGGGGCCAAAGTGGGCTACCTGCCGCAGGAACCACACTTGGACGAAAGCCTTGATGTGCGCGGCAACGTCATGCTGGGTGTCGCGGAAAAGCAAGCGATCCTGAACCGTTACAACGAACTCGCCATGAACTACTCGGACGAGACGGCGGATGAGATGGCCAGTTTGCAAGACGCCATCGACGCGCAAAACCTGTGGGATCTCGACAGTCAGATCGACGTCGCGATGGAGGCTCTGCGCTGCCCCGCCGATGATGCCGATGTCAGCACCCTGTCGGGGGGCGAGCGTCGCCGGGTGGCCTTGTGCAAACTGCTGCTCGAAGCGCCCGATATGCTGCTTTTGGACGAACCGACCAACCACCTCGACGCCGAATCCATCGCCTGGTTGCAGCTGCACCTGATTGCCTATACCGGCACCATCCTGATCGTCACCCACGACCGCTATTTTCTGGACGATATCACCAGCTGGATCCTGGAACTCGAGCGCGGCAAATCCATTCCCTACGAGGGCAACTATTCCGCATGGCTGGAACAAAAGGCCAAACGCCTGCTGCAAGAGGCCCGCGAAGACAAAGCCAAGCAAAAGGTGCTGCAGCGCGAGCTTGACTGGATCCGTTCCGGGGCCAAAGCCCGTCAGACCAAATCAAAGGCGCGTATCACCAAGTATAATGAACTCGCGGGCGAATCCGAACGCGATAAGATCTCCAGCGCCCAGATCATCATCCCCAACGGCGAACGCCTTGGCGGCAAGGTGATTGACGTTCAGGGTTTGAAAAAACACATGGGCGACAAGCTGCTGATTGAAAACCTGTCGTTCACCTTGCCACCGGGCGGCATTGTTGGCGTCATCGGGCCGAACGGCGCGGGCAAATCCACGCTTTTCCGCATGATCACCGGCCAGGAAGAACCTGATGAAGGCACCATTGTTCTGGGCGATACCGTCAAGATGTCTTACGTCGATCAGTCGCGCGATGCGCTTGATCCGGCCAAGACCGTCTGGGAGGAAATCTCTGAGGGGCTCGAGGTGATCCAACTTGGCGACGCCGAAATGAACAGCCGTGCCTATTGCGGCGCGTTCAACTTCAAAGGTGCCGATCAACAGAAAAAGGTCGGCCTGTTGTCGGGCGGCGAGCGTAACCGGGTTCACATGGCCAAACTGCTGCGGTCTGGCGGCAACGTGCTGCTGCTGGACGAGCCGACCAACGATCTGGACGTGGAAACCCTGCAGGCCCTCGAATCCGCCATCGACGACTTTGCCGGTTGCGCCGTGATCATCAGCCACGACCGTTTCTTCCTTGACCGGCTGTGTACCCATATCCTCGCCTTTGAGGGCGACGCCCATGTCGAATGGTTCGAGGGCAACTTCGAGGCCTATGAGGAAGACAAGGTGCGCCGACTGGGGCCAGACAGCATCAACCCGACGCGGGTCAAATACAAAAAGTTCTCGCGCTGATCACAGGCCAGGCACCAGAGCGCAAGGCGGCCTTCTGATCGCCTGATGGTGGCCTTGCGCCTTTGCAAAAGCCAAAAGGGTGCGTATTCCTACGCACCCTTTTCGCGCCGTTCTGGTCTGAAAGTGCCCCCACCTCAGCCGACGGCCATTCCCGCGCCATGACGCATGCGCGCCGAAAAGAATAAGACATTTTGATGGCGGCTGGTTGACCGAATTCGCAAGCCCTGCGGCCCGATTTCCGTGGTTCCCCACGAATTTTCACTCATCGACGCCACAGCTGCGATCCTGCCCTGACGTGCTTTCTCAATAAGATCACCCATTTCCGTTTCCCATTTTCGATTTTTCCAACTTTTCCCTGTTTCGCCACATTTGCGGCTTGTTATTAACATTGTTCTGGGTTCATGGCACAAACTGGGCGAAAAACAGCGCAAATAGAGGCATTACCAAGGTAATATTGAGACAACCTATGGTTGCAATCAAACAACCAATGCTTGCATGGCAGCCTTGCGGACCAAAATGAAGGACCGACAGCCCCAGCTCCACAGTCTCGGTATGAAC
>JBAVTI010000475.1:0-1907 GCA_049696055.1 Paracoccaceae bacterium
CTGCTGGTTCACCGGCTTGATACCGATACCTCCGGCGTCATGGTGTTTGCCATGAACAAACTGGCCCAGGCCCACCTCGGCCAACAGTTTGAAAAACGCCAAACCAAGAAAATCTATCTCGCGCGCCTCTGGGGCAAGCTTGAACCCCTCGAAGGTCAGGTTGACCTGCCGCTGATCGTTGATTGGCCCAACCGCCCGCGCCAGCATGTAAATCATGAAACCGGCCGCCCCGCCCAAACTGACTGGCGCGTGGTGAAATACCTCAGCTCTGAAACACGGGTGCGCCTGATGCCGCTGACCGGGCGCAGCCACCAACTTCGGGTCCATATGGCGGAACTTGGCCACCCCATTCTTGGCGATCCGCTCTATGCCACCGATCAGGCCCGCGATTACCCTCGCCTGATGCTGCACGCCGAAAGCCTGCGCTTGCGTCACCCCGAAACCGGCAAAAGCCTTACCTTCTCGGCCCCTTGCCCCTTCTAAACGCACGCCATTTTAGGCACGAAAAATGCGGGGGAACCTGTCTCTCGACCTGTTCCCCCCTTTGATATCAATCACTTCGCCTGAATAGACTGTAGAAAATAAACCAGCGACAAAACCCGCCCCTGCACCAGCAGATAAGCGTTGTCGTCGCCGAAATCATTCTTCAGCGATTCCGCCATGAAGTAGTCGCCCCAGATCGGCATTTTCGAACCGCCATGCCCGGCGATTTCGCGCCGCCCGTCGATCGACTGATACACCGCGTCAAACGGAAAAACGCCGCCGTTCTCCTTGGCCAAAAGCGTCAGGTTCTTGGGCTTTCTGTCGAATAATTCGCCCACAATGCCGTCGCCTGCGCCGGTTTTGCCGTGGCACACCGCACAGCGCGCTTCAAATTCCGTGGCACCCAGCGGCACGTCTTGCGCCAATATTGCGCTGCCAATTGCGCAAACAGACAGGCCGATGGCCATAGTTTTGACAAGCCGTCTCATCGCAATTCCCCCAACACATTCGATTTCTACCTTAAGCTTAGCGCCGCCAAACCACTGCGGAATTGACCGCCGTCAACGGAACTTCAAATTTCATCTTTACTCAAATATCCTCGCCGAAGGCTTCCGCCCCGACAATCAACACCTATGTTGATCAATATCAGTGCGCCAATGCCGCGCGTCGCCGATAATTGCCTGAACGCAGAACAGGAGGCCACCGTGATCGAACTTCCCTTTGATACCGCTGAAATTGATGCGCTGGTGCTGCGGTTGAATGCCGTGATGGCCAAAGAAGGCAATGATATCCCCGAACTTGGGGGCAATGCCTCGGATGATGCCGTGCCCGAGGCGTTGCAGGAAACCGAAGGCGACCTTAGCCGCGACGAGATCACGCAAGAGATCGAAAGCATGAATGACGAACAGCAAGACGCGCTGGTGACCCTGTTCTGGATCGGTCGCGGCGATGTCGAACCCGAGGCCTGGGTGCAAACCATGCACCTTGCCCGGCAGCGCCATACCGGGCTTGTCAGCCGCTATCTCTTGGGCAAACCGATGGTTTCGTCCTACCTTGCCGACGGCTTGGAAAAGCTGCGCGAATCCGGGATGCTGGACTGATCACCGCGCCGGGAATAGGTTAAAGATTCCCTAACAAAAATCACATAATATAGCAATATCAATGGCTTACTTCTCATAACACGCGTGTTATACCCGTGTTATCATCCCTCCAAAACGAAAAATCCCCGTCATGCGAACATGACGGGGCAGTTTGCGTCACGGGCGGAACCATGACACAGGCGTTGGTATTCGAATGTCGCGATATCAGTGCGGACGGCCTGCCTGATCGGCCTCCATCTCGGCCCGGATCTGTTGACGCAGGATATCAATGGGAACCATCTTCCCATCCCGCTTGTAGTGCCAATAAGTCCAGCCATTGCACGA
>JBAVTI010000476.1:0-1575 GCA_049696055.1 Paracoccaceae bacterium
GGTCATTCCGCCACCTCGGGGCGGCGGCCTTGGCCATGCACCAGAACGATGGCGAAATACGGGCAATCGGTGCCGTCAACCTCGGCCAGACGCAGCACGCGCTGCCCCGGCATGGTGCCTTTTTCCACCAGCCACGCGTCGTCCAGCCGACCCACGCTTGCCAACGCGCGCCGCACTTTGGGCAAGTTGCGCCCGGTTTTCATGATCACCAGCGCATCGGCGGTTTGCATATGGCTGATCAGGTCGGCCTCGGGCAGGGTGCCCATCAGCACCGACATCACATCATCACCCCAAGTGATCGGCACTCCGGTGGCGTGCCAACACCCCGCCATGCCGGTGATGCCGGGGATGATCTCCATCGCCACGCGGCCTTGCAGGCGGGTGAACAGATGCATGAAGCTGCCATAAAAGAACGGGTCGCCCTCGCACAGCACCACCACCTCGCCGGGCAGGGCGGCAAGGCGGCTGGCCCAATCGTCATAAAACGTGGCAAGGGCGTGGATATATTCCGGGCTGTCAAACGGCAGCTCGGTGGTAACCGGGTATTCCATTGCGTATTCAATGGCTTGCGGGTGCAGCATGCCTTCGACGATTTGCCGGGCCTGGCCCCTGCGGCCCGCCTTGCGGAAATAGGCAACTTGGGTGGCGGCACGGATCAGGCGATCTGATTTGACCGACATCAGGTCAGGGTCGCCGGGGCCAAGGCCTGTGCAGATCACGCGGGCCATGGTTATTCCTTCCGGCTGGCAAGGGCGTTGATCGCCGCGACGGTGATCGCCGATCCACCCAAGCGGCCTGCCACAATCACCGACGGGGCGGGCGGTGCGGCCATCAGGGCGGCCTTGGATTCGGCGGCTCCAATGAAGCCGACCGGGCAGCCGATGATCGCGGCCGGGCGCGGGCAGCTGGGGTCTTCGAGCATGTTCAGCAAATGGAACAGCGCGGTGGGCGCGTTGCCGATCGCCACAACCGCCCCGGCCAAATGCGGTCGCCACAGTTCCAGCGCGGCGGCGGATCGGGTGTTGGCCATGTCGCGCGCCATGCCCACCACACGGGGGTCATGCAGGGTGCAGATCACCTCGTTTCCCGCAGGCAGGCGGGTGCGGGTGATGCCTTCGGACACCATACGCGCATCGCACAGGATCGGCGCGCCTGCCTCAAGTGCTGCGCGGGCGGCAATCGCCATGCCGGGGGTGAACTGCACATGTGCCTCCAGCCCCACCATGCCTGCGGCGTGGATCATCCGCACCGCCACGATTTCTTCCTCGGGGGTAAAGCGCGCAAGATCGGCCTCGGCCCGGATCATCGCGAAAGAGGCAAGGTAGATGGCAGCGCCGTTGGTCTGGTAGGTATGGGGCATTACAGGCTTTCAGCGGGGGAAGGGGCGAACAGGGTTTGGGCGGCGGCGGTGAGTGCTTCTGCGGTCAGATCGGTCTGGGCCGGGGTATCGGCAGCAGAGCCGCCCCGCACAAGGGCAAAACCACGGGCTTGGGCAACAAGTGTCAGCGTGGCGGGGCCGGGCAGCGCGCAGCCTTTGGTGCAGCCAGAGATATGCAGGGTTTGGCCCGGCGGCAC
>JBAVTI010000477.1:0-8347 GCA_049696055.1 Paracoccaceae bacterium
TCGGCAAGCTGATGAGCGGGCTAGAAGCGCAGTTGGGCGGCATGGGAACGGCGTTTTCATCGTCCCTTTTAGGGCTCGCCGGGTCGCTTGTGGTGGGGCTGCTTGATCTTTTCGCCGGCCACGGCCAAAATCGATTCTATCGCGAATTGGAAGAATGGTTGTCCACCATAACCCGGCTGGGTTTTGCTTCGGGCGAGGGTGACGGCACGCAGCAGGCCGCAACATCGGCGCTGCTGGATCATATGGTCTCGCAGGTCGAAGCAATGCAGGCCCTGACTACCGAAGCACAGGCTAGCCGCACGCTCAGCGATGATAATATTGGCGCATTGGGCGCAGCAATCGGCAAGCTTTCTGATCGGCTTGCAACCCAAGCCGAACAGTCAGCACTTCTATCCCGAATTGCCGACAGCCAAGAGGCGTTGGTTACCGCCCTTTCCGGGGCCGAGGGTGGGGCGCATTCCGACGCTGAAAGCCGAATGCGCCTGCGGTCAATTGACGTTCAATTGCTGCGCATTCTTGAGGAGATTTCTGCCGGGCGGCAAGAAAGCGTGTCTGACCTGCGCAACGACATCGCGGCGCTTACCGGCGCTATCCGACAGCTTTCGCGCGGCGCGGTGGGGCGGGGGTAGCGATGGCCTATTCACGCCACGGCGGTCGCAAGCGTGAATCGGTAATCTGGCCGGGATTCGTCGATGCGATGACGGCGCTTTTGCTGGTGATGATGTTCGTGCTGACTATTTTCATGGTGGTTCAATCCGTGCTGCGCGAGACGATATCGACGCAAGACCATGAATTGGATGACTTAACCGCGCAGGTAGCCGGTTTGGCCGATGCTTTGGGTCTGGAACGGGTGCGTGCCGATCAATTGCAGGGCGAAGTGGGGCGATTGGGGTCGGATCTCACGGCGGCCAAGGCACAGGGCGAAGAACAGGCTGCACTTATTTCGTCGCTTAGCGGGCAACTGTCGGCGCGGGAAGGAGAATTGGCGGCGGCGTCCGTCAGGATCACGTCGTTCGAGGCGCAGGTGGCGACACTTTTGGCAGAACGAGACAAGGCGCGCGGCGAGGCCGGGGCTTTGACCGCGTCTTTGGCCGATCTAGAGGCGGCGCAGGCGCGATTGATCTCGGATCAAGAGGCGCTGCAACTGGCGCTGGCCAAGTCGCGCACCGAAATAGACGCTCAGGCCGAAGCGGCACGTTTGGCTGCGGCCCGGCGCGAGGCGTTGGATGCCTTGGTTGCAGATTTGCGGTCGCAGGCGACGGCGACAAAGGCAGATCTTTCGGCGGCACAAGCGCGGATTTCCGAGGAAGAAGCCGCAAGACTGGTCGATAGTGCCGCCCTTGCCGCGCTGCGCGCTAAACTTGCGGGATCGGAGACCGAGTTGACGGCAATGAGCCTTGCTTTGGAAGAACAGCGCAAGCGGGCGGAAGAAACCCTGACGTTGCTTGCCGCCGCACGGACCGACGCGGCCAAGGCGGTTTCATCGGATCAGCAACGGGCGGCGCTACTTGCGGCGGCCAACGCGGCGTTGACTGCCGAGGGCGAGAGGTCGGTCGAGGCGGCGCGGCGGGTGACGCTGTTGAACGAACAGATCGCGGCGCTTCGCGGGCAGTTGGGGGCTTTGCAGACCCTTCTGGATACGGCTGTTGCCGAAGATGTGGCGGCAAATGTGCAGCTTGAGGCGCTGGGGGGGCAGTTAAATTCGGCGCTGGCCCAGGTTGCGGCTGAACAGAAACGGCGGGCAGAGTTAGAAGCCGCCGAGGCGGATCGGTTGCGCGCCGAGGCGGTTGATCTGGAGAAGTTCCGTTCGGAGTTCTTTGGCCAGCTACGCGATCTACTCGCGGGGCGGGAGGGGGTGCGGATCGTGGGGGATCGGTTCGTGTTCTCGTCCGAGGTTCTGTTCAACCCCGGCTCGGCCGATCTGGCGCCGGAAGGGCAGTCTCAGATTGCCGGGGTTGCGGCGATTCTAAGCGAGGTTGCCGGGCAGATCCCGCCGGGGATTGACTGGATTATCCGGGTCGATGGCCACACCGATAATGTGCCGCTTTCGGGCGAGGGGGAGTTTGGCGATAATTGGGAGCTTTCGCAGGCGCGGGCGTTGTCGGTGGTTCGGTTCATGCAGGATAGTCTGGGTTTTCCGCCCCAAAGAATGGCAGCGACGGGATTTGGCGAGTATCAACCGGTGGCTATCGGGGACGATCCTGAAAGCCGGGCCCAAAATCGGCGAATCGAGTTGAAACTGACCGAGAGATAGGCCGCATAACACGCGTGTTATGATCGGTAATATATTGATATTGCTTGATTATGTGAATTTTGTTTACCAAATATTAGGGTATTTGGAAGGGGTAACACACCCGGCAATGCGGTTTGGTGCCTGCGGTGGTGTGAGTATTTTTGCAAAGAAAAAGCTGTCAGGCAGTGGGAGATGATCGGCGATAGCTTAGTTTCCAAGCTGGATCGTGATGCTTTGCAGATCAATTTCGGTGCCGTCGCGCAGCAGGCGGGCCGTGCCGCTGTAGGGGCCGGGGGGCCATGCGGCGGCCCTTAGACGTTTGCCGATGGCGCGAAAAAGCTGGGCTTGGGTCTTTTCCAGCGGGACGCTGTCCTGGATCACCACGCCGTCGGGGCCGGTGATGGACAGATCGAGCGTGTCGCCCGCACGACCGCCAAAGAGGTAGGCCCAGACCACCAGGGCGGGCGCGGTGGGGGTAAGGTTTGGCGGGGGCAGACCCGCCTGAATCGCGGCGTATTCGGGAACTTCGCTGGCGAGGCCGATGCTGATCAGGCCGCCGGGCTGATAGGGAACCGGGGCTGACCACAGGGTTTGGGCAGGCGCACCACAGGCGGCGGCAGGGTCGGTGGCGAAGGGATCGACCACGTAGCCGTTGTGGCGGATGGTAAGGTGCAGATGGGGAAATTCGGCCATGCCAGAGATGCCAACCTGACCCAAGGGCGCACCAAGTGCAACGGGATCGCCCGCGCGCACGGTGATAGAGCCTTGTTTCATATGGCAATATTGGGTTTTCCAGCCATCTGCGTGTTCAATTAGTACGCCATTGCCGCATTCACGATCGGTGATGTCGGGGGCGTTGGCGGCATTGGCGGCTATGTCTGCCATGCCATCGCGCGCACCTTTGACAATGCCGGGGCTGGCGGCGCGGACGGTAACGCCTGCCTGCATCGCGGCAAGCGAGGGCAGGGCGATATCAGTGCCATCATGGGTGTCGTAGCTAAGCGGGCCGCAGGTAAAATCGGACGCAGCGGGGCCGGGATCATGGTCGGTGTATTGCTGGATAAAGCAGGTTTCGCCCAGCGTGCAATCAAGCGGGAAGGCGAGATCAAAGGCCCCCGCTTGCGCAGGGGCCAGTAGAAATAGGGCAAGGGTCGCCCGGATCATTCCGCCGTAAGAAGCGGCGGTTTGGCGCGTGTCAGGGCGGGCTTTTGCGGCTCTTCAATTTCGAGCGCGATGGCGTCATCTTTTACCACCACCTTCACGAAGCCACCTTTCACCAGTTTGCCAAACAACAACTCTTCTGCCAGCGGCTTTTTGATGTGTTCCTGAATCACCCGCCCCAGCGGACGCGCGCCCATTTTATCATCATAGCCCTTTTCGCCCAGCCAAGCGGCGGCTTCGGGCGAAAGCTCGATATGCACGTTACGATCCATCAGTTGGGCTTCGAGCTGCAGCACGAATTTCTCGACAACTTGAAGGATTATTTCTTTGCCCAAGGGGGCAAAGCTGATCACCGCATCAAGCCGGTTGCGGAATTCGGGCGTAAAGGTGCGCTCGACCGCGGCGGTATCTTCGCCGGTGCGCCGATCCCGGCCAAAACCAATGGCCGATTTCGACATTTCGGACGCGCCCGCGTTCGAGATCATGATCAGGATCACGTTGCGGAAATCGACGGCGCGACCATTATGGTCGGTCAGTTTGCCGTGATCCATCACCTGCAGCAGGATGTTGTAGACATCGGGGTGGGCCTTTTCCATTTCGTCCAGCAAAAGGACGCAATGGGGGTGCTGGTCGATACCATCGGTCAGCAAACCGCCCTGATCAAAGCCGACATAACCCGGAGGTGCGCCAATCAGACGGGAAACCGCGTGTTTCTCCATGTATTCCTACATGTCAAAGCGCAACAGTTCGACGCCGAGAGTATTGGCAAGCTGCTTGGCAACTTCGGTTTTACCGACGCCCGTCGGCCCCGCGAACAGGTAGTTGCCGATGGGTTTTTCGGGTTCGCGCAGGCCGGCACGCGCCAGTTTGATGGCAGAGGCCAGCGCCTCGATCGCCTTATCTTGACCAAACACCACGCGTTTCAGAGATTTTTCCAGATCGCGCAGCACTTCGCTATCGTCTTTCGAGACGTTCTTGGGCGGAATGCGGGCAATTTTGGCAACCACCGCCTCGATATCCTTGATGCCGATGGTTTTGCGGCGTTTGGATTCGGGGAACAGGTGTTGTGCTGCCCCCGCCTCGTCGATCACATCAATGGCGCTGTCGGGCAGTTTGCGGTCATTGATATAGCGCGCGGCAAGTTCGACCGCCGATTTGATGGCATCGGCGGTATAGCGCAGGTCGTGATGTTCCTCAAAATGCGGCTTCAGGCCCATCAGAATCTTGATCGCATCCGGGATCGAAGGTTCGTTCACGTCGATCTTCTGGAAGCGGCGGGCAAGGGCGCGGTCTTTTTCAAAGTGTTGACGGAACTCTTTGTAGGTGGTCGAGCCCATGCAGCGCAGTTTGCCACCCTGAAGGGCGGGTTTCAGCAGGTTAGAGGCATCCATCGCCCCGCCAGAGGTGGCACCCGCGCCGATAACCGTATGAATTTCGTCGATAAACAGGATAGCGTCGGGGTGATCTTCCATTTCCTTGACGACCGCCTTCAGGCGTTCCTCAAAGTCGCCCCGATAGCGGGTGCCCGCCAGCAACGCGCCCATATCGAGCGAAAAGATCGTGGCTTTGGACAGGATTTCAGGGGTTTCACCGTGGATGATTTTCAGGGCCAGACCTTCGGCGATGGCGGTTTTACCAACACCGGGGTCGCCCACCAAGAGCGGGTTGTTCTTGCGGCGGCGGCACAGCACCTGAATGCAGCGTTCCACCTCTGATTCGCGGCCGATCAGGGGATCGACCTCGCCTTTGCGGGCTTTGACGTTCAGATCGACGCAGTATTTGGAAAGCGCGGATTCCTTGGCCTCGCCTGCTTCGGCCTTGGGGGTTTCAAGATGCTCTTCCGCACCCGAAACCGAGCGCGGCTCGCCAAACGACGGGTCTTTGGCGACGCCATGGGCGATGAAATTGACCGCATCGTAGCGGGTCATATCCTGTTCTTGCAGGAAATAGGCGGCGTTGGATTCGCGTTCGGCAAAGATGGCGACAAGGACGTTGGCCCCGGTAACCTCATTGCGGCCCGAGGATTGGACGTGGATTGCCGCGCGTTGAATGACGCGTTGGAAGGCGGCGGTGGGCACCGCTTCCGAGCCTTCGACATCGGTGACCAGGGTGGAAAGATCATCGTCGATGAAATCCACCAGGGTTTTGCGCAGTTCGGTCAGGTTGACAGAACAGGCTTTCATGACGCGGGCGGCATCGGGTTCGTCGATCAGCGCCAGCAGCAGATGTTCCAGCGTCGCCAGTTCGTGGCGGCGGGCATTGGCGAGGGCCAGAGCGCCGTGGATGGCCTGTTCAAGGGTATTCGAAAATGATGGCACGTTATGGTGCTCCTGTCCTGCAGGTCGGAGGGGCGGGGTTTGCCCACGGCTACCTTGGCCTCATACAGTTAAACTTCGGTTTTATTTGCCGACCTTCAAGTGTTATTTCCGACTATTTGTGCTTTCCGACGGAACGGTCGCAAAATGTGATCGCAGAGACTCAGAAAAACTAGAATTTGTCTTTGCGAAGGCGGATTTCCTTGAAGGCGTCGGCGTCGGTGGCGGATGCCAGACCAAGGGATGCCTTCAGCGCAGGAGCGCGCAGAAAGGGGTTGGTGGCAAGTTCGAGGGAAAGCCGCGAGGGCACGGTGGGGCGTCCTGCGGCGCGGGCGGTTTCAATCTCTGCGATGCGTAAGGTAAGGGCAGGATTGGCCAGATCAAGGGATGCGGCGAAACGGGCGTTGGCGGCGGTGTATTCGTGGCCGGAACAGACGAGGGTTTCAGGCGGCAGGGCGGCAAGTTTTGAGAGCGATTGCCACATCTGCGACGGCGTGCCTTCGAACAGGCGGCCACAGCCCATGGCCATCAGGCTGTCGGCGGTGAACACAAGGTGTGACGCGGGGAAGTAATACGCGATATGGCCGACAGTATGGCCCGGCACGTCGATCACATGGCAGACCTCGGCCCCGAGGGTGAAGGTCAGCCCACCTTCAAGGGCAAGGTCAAGGCGCGGCAGGCGGTGGGTGTCGGCGGCGTTGCCGATCACCATGGCCCCGGTGGCGGCGCGCAGGGCCTCGACCCCTTGAATGTGGTCGTCATGATGGTGGGTGATCAGGATGTCGGTCAGATGCCAGCCCCGCAGCGCCAGTTCGGCCAGAATGGGGGCAGCGTCGGGCACATCGACCACGGCGGTTTCCCCCGAGGCGGCATCATGGATCAGGTAGCTGTAATTGTCTTTCAGGCAGGGGATGGTGACAAGTTCAAGCGCCATGGTATTTTCCCCTTGTTTGGTTATGCTACCCCTCTAGGTTTCGCCCGGAAAAGGCTCGTCTGCAATGCATCTTGATGTGCTTGATCTGCGAAATTTCTATTATCGCACCCAGCTTGGCCGGGTGGCGCAGCGGGCAATCCGCGATCAGGTGGTGGCACTTTGGCCGGTGGCGCAGGGGCAGACCGTGGTGGGGTTTGGCTTCGCGGTGCCGCTACTGCGGCCCTATCTGGCCGATGCGCGGCGCGTGATCGGGTTGATGCCGGGGCCGCAAGGCGTGATGCCATGGCCTGCGGGCATGGAAAACGTGTCGGTGCTGTGCGAGGAAACCCAGTGGCCGATTTCAACCGGCTTTGTCGACCGGCTTGTGGTGATGCACGGGTTGGAAACCTCGGATCATCCCGCTGCGGTGCTGGAGGAATGTCACGGGGTTCTCGGGCCGGGGGGGCGGGCGCTGTTTGTGGTGCCAAACCGAACCGGCCTGTGGGCGCGGCGTGACGGCACCCCTTTTGGCTTTGGCCGCCCCTATTCGCTGGGCCAGTTGGAAATGCAACTGAAGCAGAACGGGTTTACCCCGGAACGGCATATGTCGGCGCTATATGCGCCCCCGTCCGAGCGGCGGTTCTGGCTGCGCACCTCGGGGTTTTGGGAAAGCGCGGGGCGCAGGATCGCCCCATGGATGCCGGGTGGCGTGTTGATCGTCGAGGCCAGCAAGCAGGTCTATGCGCCGACGCGCGGTGGCATTGGCGCGATCGTGCGCAAACCCCTGCGGGTGCTGGAGGGGGTAGGGCAACCGGTTCCGGTTCAACGGTCCTGAGGCCCATTTGCACGGCGGGTGAATCACCCCGAGGGCGCCCGGCGCGCGGCAGGGGCGGGCCAATATTTCGCCCCTGAACCATGGCCCCGGGGCGACGATCCGGCAAAGCTAGCGCAAACACGGAAAACATGCCCGGAAACTGCGGCAAATCAGTTCATGTTTGGGTAAGGTTGTAGGTTGCGGGGTGCAATCGGCTCTGCTAGAGACACCTCGAAATTGAGACGCATGCACCCTCGTATGCGCCACCAAATGCCTCTGGCCTGCGCGAACTTGCAGGGTGGGGGCCAGCCATCGGAAGGGTTGACGTGTCCGAACCAGCTTCGATCTCCTCCGGCATTGCCGCGCGCTATGCGACAGCTCTTTTTGCCCTTTCCAAGGAAGAAAATGGCCTGAAAGCATTGGAGGGCGACATTGACGCCCTTGACGCAGCCCTTGCCGCCAGTGCCGACCTGCGTGGTCTGATTGCCTCGCCGCTTGTATCGCGGACCGATCAGGGCAATGCCATTGCCGCGATTGCCGCCAAGATGGGGCTTTCGACCATTGTCGCCAATACCTTGGCGCTGATGGCCCAAAAGCGCCGCTTGTTCGTGCTGCCGCAACTGATTGCCGATGTGCGCGCCCGTATCGCCACGGAAAAGGGCGAGATGACAGCCGAGGTTACTTCGGCAACCGCGCTGTCTGCCGCACAGGCCAAGAAACTTGCTGCCTCGCTGAAATCCAGCGTTGGCAAGGATGTGAAACTGAAAACCGCCGTCGATGAATCCCTCATCGGTGGTCTTGTCGTCAAGTTGGGCTCGACCATGATCGATACCTCGATCAAGTCGAAGCTCGCAGCCCTTCAGAATGCAATGAAAGAGGTCGGATAATGGGTATCCAAGCTGCTGAGATCT
>JBAVTI010000478.1:0-3900 GCA_049696055.1 Paracoccaceae bacterium
ATTCCAAACTGTGCCAAGTGAATGCGCCGCATCTTCGATTACCGGAATGTGGCGCGCATCACATAGCGCCATGATGGCATCCATATCCGAGGTGTGACCACGCATGTGGCTGATCAACACCGCCGAAATTGTATCGTCCAGCTTGGCCGCGAAATCGGCCATATCGACACGGTAATTCGCCCCCACCTCGACCAAGACCGGCACGCAATCGGCATGCACCACTGCCGAAGGTACGGCGGCAAAGGTGAAGGCCGGGATCAAAACCCGCGCACCGCGTGGCAGATCCAATGCTTTCAGCGACAGGAAAAGGGCGGCGGAACAAGACGATACCGCCAGCGCATAGCGTGCACCCAAAAGCTCGGCGAACTCGGCTTCCAGCAACGTAACCGGTGCGCCCTCGGGCGCGGTATAGCGAAACAGATCGCCCGATTGCAGCAACCGGTCAATCTCGGCGCGCGCAGCCTCGGGGATCGGTTCAGCGTCGTAAACGTTCGGGGCGAGGATCTGTCCGTCAGCTGCCATTTTCAATTTTCCTGAAACTGATGTTTGGAAAACCTGTAAACTTACTGGCGCGACTTTTCCAGTGAAAGGTTCAAGACAGCGGGGCAATCCGCCGATGTCTGTGCGGATTGCCGGCGCAGAAATGAGTATTTTCGCAAAGAAAAAACGATCACAGACCCAAGCGGTCGCGCATCGAATACCAGGTCATCGCCAGCACCAGCATCGGCCAGCGCATGGCCATACCGCCGGGAAAACGTGGTTGCGGCAGCGATGCCATCAGATCGAACCGCTTGGCTTGGCCGGCAATCGCTTCGGCCATCACCTTGCCTGCCATCGTCGCCAAAGCCACGCCGTGGCCAGAATAGCCAGAGGCAGACAACACATTGGGATGTGGTCGGGTAAAGCAGGGCAGGCGGTTCATGGTTATCGCCAAAGTGCCGCCCCAAGCATAGTCGATCTTCACATCGGCAAGCTGCGGATACACCTCTAGCATCGGCTTGCGCACGGTTTTGATCAGGTCGGGAAAGCGGTAGCCATAGCTTTCGCCACCGCCAAACAAAAGGCGGTTGTCCTCGGATAGCCGCCAGTAGTTGACGACAAATTTGGTGTCAGCCACCGCAACCGGCTTTGACAAAATTTCCAATGCGCGGTCGCCCAAGGGTTCGGTGGCCACGATGAAGTTATTGATCGGCATCACTTTTGCCGCAACTTTCGGCTCCAATCCGCCAAGATAGCCGTTGCACGCCAAGATCACATGATCGGCCAATACCCGGCCCTTGTCGGTGCGAACCTGCGCGCGGGTTCCGTGTTCAATGTGATGTACATGCGTGGCTTCATGGATACGAACGCCTGCCTTAGCCGCCGCTTGCGCCAAGCCAATGGCGTAATTCAGCGGATGCACATGCCCCGCACCCCAATCAATCTCGCCCCCCTTGTAGGCGTTTGATCCGACCAGCGCGCGCATCCCCTCGCGGTTCAATGCCTCTAGCTTGTCATAGCCATAGTCGCGGCGCAGTTTGTCACCGTAGGCATGGCTGGCGCGCACTTCGGCATCAGTCCAACAGGCATGTGCCACGCCGTCGTAAAACCTGCAGGGCATTGCGTGATCGGTGATCAGGCTGCGCACCAGCGCCTTGGCATCCTCGGCCAAATCCCACAGAAGATGAGCCTTATCACGGCCCACGATCTTCTCCAGATCAACCTGATCTAGACGCTGGCCCGAACCAACCTGACCTCCGTTGCGCCCCGAAGCGCCAAAGCCCACGCGATGCGCCTCGACCAGCACCACATCAAAGCCTTTCTGCGCCAAATGCAGCGCTGCAGACAGCCCGGTATAGCCGCCGCCCACCACGCAGACATCGGCCCGCGTCTCGCCGCGCAGGGGTGCAAATGTTGCCAATGGCGCGGCGGTCGCGGCGTAATACGAGGCGGGGTATTCCCCCGCCCGGTCATTTGCGAAAAGCAGGTTCATACGTTCAGCAGCAGATGCTCGCGCTCCCACGGGCTGATCACCTGAAGGAACTCTTTGTATTCATTGCGTTTCACTGAATTGTAAACGCGACAAAACTCTTGCCCGATCACATTGCGAAAGGCCGTATCTTCTTCCAGTATGTCCAAAGCGTCGCCAAGGTTATAGGGCAACTCATCCGACCCTGAATAGGCGTCACCCGTGCATTCCGCGCGCGGCAACTTGCCTTCCTTCAGGCCCAGATAGCCACAGGCAAGCGATGCCGCAATCCCGAGGTAAGGGTTGCAATCCATCCCCGGCAACCGGTTTTCCACCCGCCGCGCGGCAGGGTCCGAGATCGGAATCCGCAAGCCAGTGGTGCGGTTATCGCGACCCCAATCCAGGTTAATCGGTGCCGCAAAATCGGGAACATAACGGCGGTAGCTGTTGACGTAGGGAGCCAACAAAGCCACCGCTGCAGGCAGATGGTTCTGCATCCCGGCGATGAAATGCATAAAGGCCTCGGTCTCACCGCCCTTTTTGTCGCTGAAGATATTCTTGCCGGTTTTGCTATCCACCACCGAATGGTGGATGTGCATGGCTGACCCCGGCTCGCCTTCGATCGGCTTGGCCATGAACGTGGCAAAGCAATCGTGGCGCAGGGCGGCCTCGCGGATCAGGCGTTTGAAAAAGAACACCTCATCGGCAAGCCGAACCGGATCGCCATGGGCAAGGTTAAGTTCTACCTGCCCGGCACCGCCTTCTTGCAGGATGCCGTCAATCTCAAGTCCCTGCGCCTCGGCGAAATCATAGATATCGTCGATCACCTTGCCGTATTCATCAATCGCCGACATCGAATACGCCTGTTTACCTGCCGCCCGGCGGCCCGAACGGCCCATCGGCGGTTGGATCGGCATATTGGGGTCGATATTGCGGGCGGTCAGGAAAAATTCCATTTCCGGGGCGACAACCGGGGTCCAACCTTCGGCATTGAACAATTCAACGATGCGACGCAGCACGTTGCGGGGACTAAAGGAAATCGGGTTGCCCAGCTGATCCTGCGCATCATGGATCACCTGCAAGGTCACATCCGCCGTCCAGGGCGCTGCAGTCGCTGTGGTGAAATCGGGCACCAGGATCATGTCCGGTTCGGTAAAGTTATCAAACGGATTGTCGGCCCATTCTCCGGTGATGGTCTGCAAGAAGATCGAGTTTGGCAGAAAATAATTCTTCTGCGTCGCGAACTTAGAGGCGGGCATTGCCTTGCCACGTGCCACACCGGCCACATCGCCGATAATACATTCCACTTCGTCCACACGGCGACCAGCAATATAGTCACGGGCCGCTTCGGGTAGCTTCTGGGTCCATTCGGACATGAGTCACACTCATTATTTTGCCCAATTGGGGCGGTTGGGGTTCACCCACGCGGGTGTTTGAAAAATTCTGCAATCCGGTTTGCAATGGCGCTATCATCAATTTTCGTGCCGAGGCGCGCCCCCGCTGCGGCCATCAGATCATCGGGCACCAAGCCCTTGCCACGGGTTTTCATCAGCCCATCGACAAAGGCATCCTTGAACTCTGGGTGCGCCTGCACTGTAAAGGCCCGGTCGCCGTACACCAGCGCCGCGTTTTCACAAAAATCGTTGCAGGCCAAGACCGTTGCACCTTTTGGCGCCTTTGTAACTTGATCCCGATGCCACGCGTTCAACGTCAGCTTTTCGCCACCGAAATCATAGTCAGTCGGGCCCACAGACCAGCCTTTGTCGAATTTCTCGACCTTGCCACCCAAAGCCTGCGCAATGATCTGATGGCCAAAACAGATGCCCACCATCGGCACCGAAGCGGCATAAGCTTTGCGGATGAAATCTTCCAAGGGCTTGATAAACGGGTGATCTTCGTAGGCCCCATGCTTAGAGCCAGTCAACAACCAGCCGTCACATTCATGCACATCG
>JBAVTI010000479.1:0-3293 GCA_049696055.1 Paracoccaceae bacterium
ATGTGATCTTGCTGGTCGCGGCGGGGTTTGGTGCCTGGTTGGCAGGCGCGCTGGATCCGCGCAAATTCCTGACCAGCACCAGCAATGCAGCGGTTGACGCCGACGATCGTTTTATCTTTCGCAGCACCGACGCGACGCTGTGGTTTGATGCCAATGGCTCGGCTGCGGGCGGCCTGACGATGATCGCCGATTTGCAGGCCGGGGCCACGGTGACGGCGGCGGATATTGTGCTGGTTTAAGGCCGCCTTGTTGGGCCCGCGGTGCGCCACGATGCCACATCACCTTCCGCAAGTAGCCGCAGTGATTACATGTCTAACGGGCATACCCCATTCATCTGGAAGGACTTAAAATGACACTTCAGATTGGTTTTTCATCCACCGGTGCCGGTATTCAGTATGACCTTGCTGCCTATGATTCCGACATCGTTTTCGGACAGAATGTTTTTGTTGCATCCACAGGCAGTCATGCGCTTAGGGGCACAAGTTCCTATCACTCGGTGCATGTGGCGGGGATGCTGTATGGTGCTGATGATGGCATTCATCTGGGCGACGCAGACACAGACACCGGCAGCACCGTCTTTGTTGCGGCGACCGGTAATGTTTCGGCGCTTGACGATGCCATTTCAATTCAGGGCGACCGCGCTCGGATAGAGAACCATGGCACCGTGTCTGGCAATTATGGCGTGTATTTGTTTGGCACGTCGGGGGATGCGTCGATCACCAACTATGGCGTCATCAGCGGCGAATACCAAGGTATTCGCCATAGTTACGGAACCAATACGACCCTGACGGTGGTGAATTATGGCACCATTAGTGCCGGAGACCGGAGTACCGGCGACGCGTTCTTTTCTGGATTGAACACCCTGACCGACAAAATCGTCAACCGGGGCCTGATGGTCGGCGGCATCGACTTTGGCGCAGGCGATGACAGTTACGATGGGCGCGGCGGCACGGTGACGGGCACAATCTTCGGCGGTGCGGGTGTCGATACTTTCCGTCCCGGCATGGGGATCGAAACCATCATTGGTGACAGCGGCAATGACCTGTTGGATTTCCGCGTTGGTGGCGCAATTCAGGTGGCGCTTGATGCGGCGATTGCCAATACCGGTACGGCCGAGGGCGATGAGTATAGCGATATCGAAAATATCTACGGCTCGGCCTTCGGCAACGATTTGTTGCGCGGCAATGCGCTGAACAACGGCTTTTACGGCTTTGGCGGCAATGACACGCTGCAAGGTGGTGCCGGGGTTGATCAACTGGTGGGCGGCGCTGGCACTGATACGTTAAGCGGCGGGGCTGGCAATGATACGTTCGTGTTCCTGGCCCTTACCGAGGCGGGCGATGTGATTGCCGATTTTGGCAATGTCGGCGGCAACGACGACCGTTTTGTGATCAAGGCGGCGGCATTCGGACCGGGTCTGGTGGCAGGGGCCTTGGACCCCGACTTGTTCTTTAGCGGCCCAAGCAATACCGCCGGCGGCACGGAAGACCGCTTTGTGTTCAACACCACCACCACGACGCTGTGGTTTGACAGCAATGGCTCGGGCGCGGGCGGATTGACGATGATCGCCGATTTGCAGGCCGGGGTCGCCTTGACGGCGGCGGATATCGTGCTGATTTAGCAAGAAAAAAAGGGGCGCAATTCAGGGTATGGGTTGCGCCCTACCGTCAAGGGAATGTGCGGACGCTTCTGTTATTGCCGTGGAAAAACGTGCAATGCTGCGGCCCGCATCGGCGATGATCAGGGCAAGTGCAGAATAGGCCATACGAAATCGCTGCAATCTGCGGGCAGGCCAAGCGTTTCCCTTCACATCCGACAGCCTAGCGCGGATTGCGTTTTATCGGGTTCAAGACCATCAGAATTCGCCCAATTCTTGGGGTGAATTCTTATTCCGAATGAACGCAATCCGCCCTAGCAGTTGGGCACATTCACCGCCAAGCCGCCCAGCGAGGTTTCCTTGTATTTCTCGTGCATGTCATGTCCGGTCTGGCGCATGGTTTCGATACAGGCATCCAAAGACACCAGATGCACGCCGTCGCCGCGCATCGCCAGACTTGCCGCCGACACCGCCTTGATCGCACCCAGACCATTGCGCTCGATGCACGGCACCTGCACCAGTCCGCGCACCGGGTCGCAGGTCATGCCAAGGTGATGTTCCAGCGCTATTTCGGCGGCGTTTTCCACTTGCTCAGGCGTGCCGCCCAATACCGCAGCCAGTGCCGCAGCCCCCATTGCGGCGGCGGATCCAACCTCGGCCTGACAGCCGCACTCCGCCCCGGAAATCGAGGCATTGTGCTTGACCAGCCCGCCAATTGCCGCCGCTGTCAGCATGAACTCGCCCACGCGCGACACGCTCGCCCCCGGCACATGGTCAAGGTAATAGCGGATCACCGCTGGCACCACGCCCGCAGCCCCATTGGTGGGGGCGGTGACAACCTGACCGCCAGCGGCGTTTTCCTCGTTTACCGCCATGGCGTAAACGCTCATCCAATCGTTGATGGTGTGCGGCGCGGTCATGTTCAGCCCGCGCTCGGCCATCAGCGCGTCATAAATCCCCTTGGCACGGCGGCGCACCTTCAGCCCCCCCGGCAAGATCCCGGTGCCTGCCATGCCCCGGTTGATGCAATCGTTCATCACCGCCCAAATCCGCGCAATCCCGGCGTCAAGCTCTGCCGCCTACCGGAACACAAGCTCGTTTGCCCGCTTCATCGCCGCGATGGAAAGCCCCGATGCCTTTGCCATCGCCAGCATTTCCTCGGCCGTCTCGAACGGATAGGGCACCCCAGAGGCCACCTTGGCCTTGCCCGCCCCAGCATCCGCCAATTCGGCCGCGGTCAGAACAAAGCCGCCGCCGATGGAAAAGTAGGTTTCCTGCAAGATCACGTCGCCCTGCGCATCCGTGGCGCGGATGATCATGCCATTGGCATGGCCGGGCAGCGACGGCCCATAGTCGAAATTCAGATCATGCGCGGGGTCAAAGCGTAGCGGCGGCAGGCCGGGGGCATGAATGGTGCGGTTGGCCTTGATCTCGGCCAATGCGGCTTCGGCTTTCTCTGCGTCATAACTGGCAGGCTCGAACCCCGCGAGTCCCAGAATGGTGGCGCGGTCGGTGGCATGGCCGATGCCGGTAAAGGCCAGACTGCCATGCAGACTGGCGCGCAGACCCGCCGCGTGGAACGGCGACTGGCGCAAACTTTCCAAGAACCGCGCGGCGGCGACCATCGGCCCCATGGTGTGCGATGATGACGGGCCAACACCCACCTTGAACATATCAAAGACAGAAAGGAACATGC
>JBAVTI010000480.1:0-17141 GCA_049696055.1 Paracoccaceae bacterium
GACCCGCGCTCGGCCGACCGCCCATAGGCCCCAAACATCTGCCGCGAATACACCGGCTGCGGCGTAGGGATCGAGGCGTTGGTATCGCCCATCTGCGCGCAGGCAATGGTGCCGCCGACCAGAACCATCTCTGGCTTGGCACCAAAAAAGGCCGGCCACCATAGCACCAGATCGGCGCGCTTGCCGACCTCTATACTGCCGATATGGCGGCTCATCCCTTGGGCAATCGCCGGGTTGATGGTGTATTTCGCTACATAACGGCGGACACGCAGGTTGTCATTCGCGCCGGATTCTTCCGCCAAACGCCCGCGCTGAACCTTCATCTTATGCGCGGTCTGCCAAGTGCGGATAATCACCTCGCCAACCCGACCCATGGCCTGACTGTCCGATGACAGGATCGAAAACGCCCCCATATCATGCAGGATATCTTCCGCGGCAATCGTCTCACGCCGGATCCGGCTTTCGGCAAAGGCCACATCCTCAGGGATAGACCGGTCAAGGTGGTGGCACACCATCAGCATATCCAGATGTTCCTCGATGGTGTTGGTGGTGTAGGGCATCGTGGGGTTGGTTGATGAGGGAATGACGTTCGGCTGAGACACCACCCGCATGATGTCGGGCGCATGACCGCCGCCCGCACCTTCGGTATGAAAGGCATGGATGGTGCGCCCCTTGATCGCGGCCAAAGTGTTTTCCACGAAACCAGATTCGTTCAACGTATCGGTGTGGATCATTACCTGCACATCCATCGCATCCGCTACCGTCAGGCAGCAATCGATCGCAGCTGGCGTCGTTCCCCAATCCTCATGCAGCTTCAACGAACAAGCACCCGCGCGAACCATTTCCTCTAGTGCGGCGGGCTGGCTGGCATTGCCCTTGCCAGAAAGGCCAAAGTTGATCGGAAACGCATCCAACGCCTGCAACATCCGCCCGATATGCCACGACCCCGGCGTGCAGGTCGTGGCCAGCGTGCCATGCGCCGGGCCCGTGCCGCCGCCCAGCATCGTGGTGATGCCTGAATGCAGCGCATCCTCGATCTGACCGGGCGCAATAAAGTGGATATGTGCATCCATCCCGCCTGCGGTCAGTATCTTGCCCTCGCCGGCAATAACCTCGGTACCTGGGCCGATGATGATGGTCACGCCGGACTGGGTATCGGGATTTCCAGCCTTACCGATGGCGCAGATCAACCCATCACGCAGACCAAGATCCGCCTTGTAAATCCCCGAATAATCCAAAATCAATGCGTTGGTGATCACCGTATCCACCGCGCCGCCCGCCCGCGGGATCTGGCTTTGCCCCATGCCATCGCGGATCACCTTGCCTCCGCCGAATTTCACCTCTTCGCCATAGGTTGTCAGGTCGCGCTCAACCTCGATGATCAGATCGGTATCCCCAAGGCGAACCCGGTCGCCAGTAGTAGGGCCATACATCGCGGCATAGTCGCCGCGCGCAATCCTGGTGGCCATTTCAAAGATCCCCCATCACCTGCGCATTGAACCCAAAGACCCGCCGCGCCCCACCATAGGGCACCAAACGCACTTCGCGGCTTTGACCGGGCTCAAAGCGCACGGCGGTACCTGCGGCAATATCCAAACGCTGCCCGCGTGCGGCAGCGCGGTCAAACGACAAGCCGGTGTTGGTTTCGGCAAAATGGTAGTGGCTGCCCACTTGCACCGGACGATCGCCAGTATTGGCCACCATCAAAACGGTCACGGGCAGACCCGCATTGATCTCGATTTCTCCATCCAGGGGCAGAATTTCGCCGGGAATCATGGCCGCCGCGCCTTCCAGACGTGACGCAGAACCGCCCCTCCAACCAGCACAGCTACCAATAGCGCCAGATGGTCCGGCGCGGTCATCACATGAACGACCCCCGCCCCATAGTCAAAGCCACCATGACCCTCGGGATGCGCCAGCGTTGCAGAGGGTAAAAGCGCGAAAAGTAAGGAAAGACGTTTCATATCAGCCTCTTATCGGATGGGATGGTGAACGGTGACAAGTTTGGTGCCATCAGGAAAGGTGGCTTCCACCTGCACCGAATGGATCATCTCTGGTACGCCTGCCATACACTGCTCGACGGCAATCACATGCCCGCCCGCCTGCATCAAATCGGCCACGCTGCGGCCATCACGGGCGCCCTCAACCACGAAATCAGTGATGAGCGCAATGGCCTCGGGGTGGTTCAATTTCACGCCACGGGCCAGCCGGTTACGGGCCACCATTGCGGCAAGGCTGATCAGCAGCTTTTCACGTTCGCGGGGGGTCAGGTTCATGCGGCGAGTCCTTGCATCTGCCAAACACGTGGCAAAGGGCGGTCGGTCAGCTTGGCAATCATCCGGCAAAGCTGTTGTTTCAGAGGCCAAAGTTCAGGAGCCATAAGCCGGGCAAGGCTGCGGCCATTCCAACCCGATACGGCGATCTCGACGCCGGGAATGCCCGGAATGTCGCGAAGGGCTGCTGCAGCAAGTTCTGCGCCGGGCCCAACCAAGGCCAATACCGCAAAGGCAGCGTTCGCCCCCAGCATCGCCGCACCGCCAGCAAGCTTTGCGCTTTCGGCGTCAAGCCGCAGGTTTTCGGCCCAAACCGGAACGCCACCGATGCAAAGAAGACGGCGGTCTTCCAACCGGGCGCGGCGTGGCACCTCGCCCATCGCGCGGCGGCCAAGCACCACAGTCTCGGCAAACAAACAACTTGCCCCGGCGGCAAGATTGATCTCGGTCTGGCGCTGAAGGTAGCAATCCTCGAACAGAATCGTCTCTTGCGGCAGCCAGTTCAGCCGCCCTTTGGCACCCACCTCGGCACGCACCTGCACCAGTGCAGGGCCTTGGCGAGCCAGATAGGCCCGCTCGGCGGTCTGGGTGGTGGCGGTCGCATTCACCCCGGCATCCAGTGTTATCCCGAACGACAGCCGGTCACCCGATGTCAAACCACCAGAGGTATTCAGAAACACCACTTCCGGCCACGCCGGATCACATCGCGGCAGGATCGCGCGCGCCGAGCCTTGTTGCGCCATATCGCCCAACACGACACCGCCCCGCCGCTGCACAAACCGCAGGCTTGCAGCGCCAATAGATCTTTCCATCTTGGGAACAGGGCATTCGATCATTGAGGCCGCCTAATTTTCGATTTTGACCTTGGTCGCCAAGCGGCGGCAATCACATGCCCAAGGGTTCTTCCAAAGGCACCAGTGTCACGAAAAGGGTCATACCGCCCAATTTCTACGCATACCTGCCCAATATTCGCTCAATCTGCAAAGGTGAGACGTGCGGGCACAGGCATTTCCGATCGGTTCCAACAGGCCAATCTTGGTTCGGTTTTGTCGGCATCGCTGACCGCCCAAAAGCTACTCAAACTAAGCGGCGGGCGTTTCAGCGGTGCGCCCGGCCACATGGTCTGCAGCCGCTTTCGACGCAGCAGTTGCTGCCGCATTAAGGCCAAGCCCACGCACAATCCCGGCAGCCAAGGCACCAATAAAGGCATCGCCTGCGCCATGCGAACTGACCACCTTAACCTTTTCGGCCGGAAGCTGAAACGCTTCATCGGCATCGGTCCAAATCGCCAGCCCCTGTGCGCCAGCGGTGACAATGACGCAGGCGAACTGGGTGGCAAGTCCGCGAGCAGCATCGGCGGCACTGTGCAGGCAACAAACGGGGTCGGCACCCATCATCTCGGCCTCGACTGCATTCACCACAAGGATATCGACCAAAGCTTTGAATTCGCGCGACATCTCACGGAAAGGAGCTGCGTTCAGCAACGTGGGAATTCCCCGGCTACGGGCCACGGTTGCGGCGGCAAGGTTCACGGCTTCGGGAACTTCGTTCTGCAAAACCAAAAGACGCACATCTTGCCAGATTGCCGGATCGTGCAGCGCCTCGGGGTCAATGTTCAGATTGGCACCGGACACGATGGTTGCCGCATAGTCGCCTGCGGCGTCCATGATCGCCACGCTCATGCCAGAACCAACATCGGCCACATCGGTTACAAACCGATCATCTACCCCTGCCGTCCGCAAACGGTTGCGCAGGAATTGACCAAAATCATCGCACCCCACCGCCCCCACCATACGCGCGCCCACGCCATATCGGGCGGAAGACACCGCCTGGTTGCCTCCCTTGCCGCCAAATTTGGGATACCACTTTGACCCGACTGCCGTTTCATCCTTGCGCGGCAAATGCGCAGCCTCCACCATGATATCATAGTGCAGGCTTCCGACGACAAGAACGTATGGATCAGACACGGGGCACCCCTAGAGCTTTCGTTTCGATTGCACCGCGCGCATGGTGCGGCTTAGGTTCAGATCGGCGGTTTTGCGGTCGTGCTGCGCGGTGGCCACAAACAGCGCGTCCAACAGGTTTAGCTGTGCTATCCGCGCGGTGGCATTTTCGCCCAACAGCGGCGAGTTTTGCGCCGTGGAACACAGCACCACATCGACAATCCGCGCCACCGGACTGTCAGGGTAGTTTGTCACTGCAATCGTCCGCGCGCCGTTTTTTCGGGCAAGTTCGATGGCATCAATCACCGCCGAGGTATTGCCGGAATGTGAAAACGCTATGGCCACATCGTCGGGGCCAAGCAGGGCTGCCGACATCATCATCATATGCGCGTCGTCGAAAACCTGCGAGCGGATGCCGATGCGCAGGAATTTATGGCTGACATCACGGGCGATTTGGGCCGATCCACCCAGCCCATAGAAATCGCGTTGCTTCGCGCGATGCAGAAAATCGGCGGCACGCTCGAACGCCTCCAGATCCAGGATGGCAAAGGTTTCCTCAAGGGCTTGCATAGCGGTGCGGAACACCTTTTGCACGATCTCGCCCGCCGTATCATCGGCCGAAATTTCCGAATGCAAGGCTGCAGTATCGGAACTGTAGTAATCGACAAGTCCTTGACGAAACTCACGAAACCCGGCAAACCCCAACTTCTTGGCAACCTTGACCACCATTGCGTCCGACACGCCCGATCCTTCTGCCACCTCTCGGAGTGGCATCGTATCGGTGATGTCTTTGCGCGCCAGAATATCGGCGGCAACTTTGCCTTCTAGCGGTGTCAGGCTTGGCAGCCTCATCCTTATTTGTGCCCCAACCGCTCTTGGATCGCCCATTCAGCCCCCCTGTTTGCCACTTGTGGCTTTATCAATCAGCATTGCGACAATGATGATGATACCGGTGGCAAGCAGTTGATAGAAGGCCTGAACGTTCAGCAATGTAAGGCCATTGCGCAGGGTGCCAAGAATGATGCAGCCGATTAGGGTGCCAAGAATTGACCCGCGCCCACCCATCAGGCTTGCACCTCCGATCGCGGCGGCAGCGATGGCGTCAAGTTCCCACAGGGTGCCAAGGGTAGGTTCGGCAGCACCTAGCCTGCCGATCAGCACCATCGCGGCAACGGCAGCCATCAGGCCGGAAATCATATAGGCCGCAAGCTTGGTCAGCGTGACCGGAACGCCCGCAATCCGGGCAGCTTCGGGGTTGCCACCAACCGCCATGAAATACTCGCCCAGCGGGGTCTTGTTCAGAAGCACCCATGCCAGAAAGGCAAGACATGCCACGATAATCACCGGGTTCGGAATGCCCAACAGCGCGCCGTTGGTGAAGGCGCGAAAGCCATCCGGCAGGCCGAAAATCGGCTGCCCGCCCGTGTAGATCAGCGCCAAAGCGCGATAAAGCGACAGCCCGCCCAGCGTAACGATAAAGGGCTGCAAACCGCCCCAAGTAATCAAAGCGCCGTTCAGAAAGCCGCAGAATACTCCGGTGGCCAGAGCGCCCGCGATGGCCAGAGGTACCGGCACGCCCGCCACCAGCATCGCCGCCCCCAGCACCGCAGATAGCGCCGCCACCGGGCCGACGGATAGATCAATCCCACCCGAGACGATCACCAAAGTCATCCCCAATGCGATGCAGGCATTGATCGACGATTGCTGCAGGATGTTGATGATATTTGGCTGAGTAAGGAACACCGGGGAAAGCGTGGCAAAAACAATGCTGATCAAGAATAGGCCGAGAAGGGTTCCAGCGTCACGAAAGCGGATGCGCGAAATCAAGGGAAAGCGTGTCATGGTATCCTCGTCACTTCGGGCTTGGGGTCAGGCTGGAATGGCGTTGCGGGCGATATTGGCTTCGGTGATCTCATCAGCGCCAAGTGTCGCACTGATGCGCCCCCCCCGCATCACAAGTACGCGGTCCGAGACGCGGATCACCTCGGGCAATTCGGATGAAACCACGATCACGGCGCGGCCTTCCTTTGCGAGTTTCTCGATCAGATCATAAATCTCGGCTTTGGCACCGACGTCGATGCCACGCGTCGGCTCGTCGAACAGGAATATCCTGGTGTCACTTGCCAGCCAGCGCCCGATGATGGCCTTTTGCTGGTTTCCACCCGAAAAACTGCCAATCGGACGCGTCACATCCAAGGGGCGCAGGCGCACTTCTTGCATCAACTCTTCAGCACGTTCTTTCAGAAAAGTTTTTCGGATCAAACCCATACGGGAAAAACGGCGCATTGCGGGCAGGCCGACATTGCTGGTGATCGGGCGGTGGCGGATGATGCCATCGCGCTTACGCTCTTCTGGCACCAAACCCAGCCCCGCCTTGATCCGCGCGCGCGGGCCGTTGCCGGGAATGGCACCCATCACCTCAATTCGACCCGCATCCGCGCGGTCCACCCCTGCGATCAGGCGCAACAATTCGGTGCGGCCAGAGCCAACAAGCCCGGCAATCCCCAAAACCTCGCCCGCGTGCAGATCAAAACCAGCGTCGTGCACGGCGTTGCCACGCGACAGGTTTTCAACGCGCAGCACGACTTTATCGGTAGAAAAACTATGGTGGCTGGCTTGGGATAATTCACGGCCCACCATAAGTTCGATCACTTCTCGCACCGGGGTCTGAGGGATTGGCACCTGCGCAATCAATCGCCCATCGCGCAGGATGGTGGCCGTTTGGCAAAGCCGAAACACCTCGTCCATCTTATGCGAGACATAAATGATCGACACGCCTTGTGCTGTCAGGGTCTTGATCACCTCGACCAGCCGTTCAAACTCTTTCGGTGTCAGAGACGAGGTCGGCTCGTCCATCGCAATAATGCGGGCCTTGGCGCGCAGGGCTTTGGCAATTTCAACGATCTGACGTTGGGCCACACGAAGGCTGCGGATCGGGGCGGTGACATCAATTGCGGGGTCTAAGGCAGCTAGCAACCGCCGCGCCTCGGCTTCTTGCGCAACTCGGTCCACAATCAAACCGCCCGCACGGCGCAACGCGGCACCAAGGTAGATGTTCTGCGCCACGGTCAATTCTGGAACCTGTTGAAGTTCCTGATGAATCATTGCAACCCCTGCAGCTTTGGCGTCGCGCGGCGACTTGATCTGCGCCTGAACCCCATCAATCTCGATCATGCCGCCGTCTGCGGCGAACACACCTGAAAGGATGTTCAGCAACGTCGATTTTCCCGCACCATTCTCGCCCAACAGCCCATGCACCTCGCCGGGCAGAACCGTCAGCGAAACACCATGCAATACCTGCACACTGCCAAAGGATTTGGAGATGGATTGAAAGGAAAGACGGGGGATCATCGGAGGATTTCCGGAAAAGGGGCGGCCTGCCGGGAAAAGATCCGGCAGGCCGCGATTGGCTTACTTTGCCGTCAGCGCCGCACGCAGGGTAGCCATGTCAGAAGTAGCATAGGTGTCGATGTTGTCTTTGGTGATCAGCGCCTGAGGGGTCGCAACCACGCGCGGCAGGTCTTGCCCAGCCAACAGACGCAGCGCCACTTCCATCGCAATCTCGCCCGTCAACACCGGAAAGCTGTCGACGGTGCCGGTCAGATCGCCCGCTTTGATCGCCGCATAGGCATCCGATACGCCATCGGTGCCAAATACCGCAACAGTTTCGGCTTTGCCTGCGGCCTTAACGGCCTCAACCACGCCCAAAGCCATGCCATCATTGTTGGCGTAGAAACCGATCAGATCCGGGTATTGCTGCAGAATGGTCGACGCCGCATTAAATGCCTCTTCACGGCTCCAATTGGCGGGAACGGAAGCCACGACTTCAAACTTGCCAGCAGCATTGATGGTTTCGGTGAAGCCGGCAGTGCGTTGACCAGCGGCATAAACCCCCGGCTGACCTTCGATCACCGCAACTTTGCCGCCTTCGGTGTTGTCAATGAACCACTGCGCCACACGGACGCCATTGTCTTTTTGCACATTGCCGACGTAGTTCTTCGCCGATGGGATCACCGCGTCATTGACGTTCAGCACCGGAATGCCCGCAGCGGTGGCCGCTTCCAGCGCCGGGATCAGGTTGGCGTCGGTTTGCGGCGAAAACAGCAACGCTGCAAAGCCTTGCGAGATCAGGTTTTCTGCGGTGGAAAGCTGACCCAACTGATCACCTTCGTTTTGTGCCGCTTGATAAACAAACTCGATGCCCAGTTTGTCAGCCACGTTTTGATAGCCCTGGCCCAGCGAGCGCCAGTATTCGTTGGTCAGCGTTTTAGACACGCCGCCCACCTTGGTGCCAGCCGCCGGGGCAGGTAGCGGGCCGAACTTGGCGTCAAGTTCGGACCAGTCCATCCGATCGGGCTCGCTGTCAGAATTCAACGGCGCAAGGTCTTGCGCCTGCGCCATGTCAAGGCTTAGCGCGAAAGCGCCAACCGCGAGGATCGTTTTTAGAAAGCGTTGCATTGGTTTCCTCCCTTTTCAACACATGTATATGAAGTTTCGTAAAGTCTATTTGGCGACAGTCGCCTCCGCCAAGGCAACGCGGGCAATTTCTTGCGCCACCACCGGGTCTTGGGCACCTTGTGCTGCCGCCAGCCGGTTATCGCCCTCCATCCGCACCACAGCTGCCAGCATCCGCTTTACGGTGCGAATGTTGGCAGCACATTCCGCCACTGGATCAAGGCCCGAGGCGTCAGGGAAAGTGTCAAAATAGATCGCACCATCAAAGCCGCCGCGATGCACTTCGCGCAGCAGTTCCAACGTGGCTTGTTCATGCACGGCGCCGACCATTAGGCCATCATCGCGCTTGGCATAGCCGTCATTCAGATGCAGGCCGAGAAGTTTGCTATGGCGCAGGATCATCGCGGCTGCAAAGGCGGGCTGTTCATCGGCGTAAAGCGAATGGGCGAAATCAAGAGTGACGCCAAGGTTGGCCGCCCCCACTTCCTTAATCGCCAAAAGTGTTGTGGCCGCATCGGGCAATACCGAGTAAGACCTTGGTTCATTTGGCTTATATTCAATCGAGATCATGCAATCCGGGTCGTGTGCCGCAACCTCGGCGATGCCTTCGATCTCGGCTTGCCACAACGCGGAATAGTCGCATTGAAAGGCATAGTCGAAGCCATCTTGCCCTAGCCACAATGTCATCATCGGGGCGCCCATCGCGCGGGCAGCGTCAATCCCGCGTTTGGTCAGGTCAAGCGCCTCGCGCCGAACCGCAGCATCGGGGTTGGTGAAAGCACCGCGCTTGAAACCGGGATTGGTGTAGTAGCGCATCGCCAAACCGCTGATCGTCAGGCCGCAGTCTGCTACGGCGCGGGCCAGTTGGGCCGGGTCTTCGCCAATGTGATCGGGGTAGTTCAGATCCAGCTCTGTCAGCCCATCGACAGTGGCGGCACGTTGAACCATTGCAATCACAGAAGGCTTGCCCGAAAGCGTGGGCCAATAGTCCAAAGCCCCCGAAGCGAACGAGTTGAGGCGAGTGGCGAAGCGTCGACCAAGCATGTGATTCTCCCCTGTTACTTCACAAATAGATCAAAAGTTGTGAAGTGCAAAGTAGAATCTAGAGTCTTACGCCGCCCTCAATCTAGACCGCCCAGATGGTCTGATAGTCCTTACTACACACCAGAACTAATGCGTCGGTCGGCAAGTTACCTGAAAAGACTGACAGCAATTACCGGATCAACTGCCGTCAAGTCGACGGCTTTGTTTGACAATACAAGATCATGGCGACCCATCGGCTTGCCATTCACCACCGCCCGACCAAGAATAAACAGCGCCAGCGTGCCGTTCTGCGCCAATCGCACCTCACCGTTCAAAACCTGCACGATGGGCCTCGGCAAGGCGCGCGCGGTCATCACGTTGAAATCGTCACATGCGCCTACGACATTTGCCGCCGCTATCGGCACATCTCCGGCAAAAGCCACGGGCACCAGCCGTTCACAGCGCAGAGACACCGTTCCCACCAGATCAAATCCCGGCCCGGAAATAACCGTCAAATTCCGTTCGATCCCCGGAAAGATCGAAAACGGCCCATCCTCGACCACGCTTGCCATCGACAACCGCCACAACAGCCCATCCGACCCATCGACGCGCAACATCTCTACCGTTTGGCCCCGACCATTCGCCCAAGGCATCGTCCGGTAATCCGCTGGCGTCAAATGCCTCATTCCGCCGCCTGCCCAGCGATCAGGGGCGGCACCACTTCTGGTGGCAATTCTTCGAAATCAAAGTTGTCCAGCCGCGCCGCGCGTTTCCCCGCCCGGTCCGCCGCCGTGGATATCCCATCCAGATCCGCCCGCGCCTGATTGAAATGCAGGTTCAGCTTGTCCACCCGTTCCACCACCAACTCCACATCGCGATGCAACATCTTCAACGTCGCCCTGATCACCCCGGCCTGCTCGCGCATCCGCGCATCTTTCAGCACGGCCCGCATTGTATTCAAGGTTGCCATGCAGGTGGTGGGCGACACGATCCACACATGCACAGCGAACCCTTCCCGTACCAGCTCCGGAAAATTCGAGTGCAATTCGGCGTATACCGCTTCGGACGGCAGGAACATCAGCGCCCCATCCGCCGTTTCACCCTCGACGATATACTTCTCGGCAATCGCCCTGATATGACTGCGCACTGATATCCGCAACATCCGCTGCGCCTCGATCAGCGCACTTTGGCTTTCCGCCCGCCGCAACGCCTCATAGGCCTCCAGCGGGAACTTGCTATCAATCACAATCGGCCCCGGCGGATTTGGCAGATGGATCAAACAATCCGCCCGCCGCCCGTTCGACAACGACGCCTGCATCGTAAAGCTGTCTTTCGGCAGCGCTTTATGCACGATGTCATTCAGCTGTATTTCGCCAAACGCCCCGCGCGTCTGCTTATTTGATAAGATATCCTGCAAAGACAGTACGTTGCCAGACAGCTTTTCAATATTTGCCTGCGCCTTGTCTATCGTTTCCAGCCGCTGATGCAGGTCGCCCAAAGACCGCGCCGTGCGAACCGAATTGCCCTGCAGGCTTTCCCCCATCGCGCGTTGTACATCGGCCAGCCGCTGTTCCATCACCTGTAACATCGCGGTTTGACTAACCGCCTGCGTCTCGGACACATGATGCAGCCCACCCGCCAGCCGCTCTTGCCCTTCCGACAAAAGCTGCACTCGCTGCCCCAACCAGCCCAATTCCCGTAGCAAAGGCTGCGTCGCACGCCCTGTCGCGCGAAGGATCAGCACAAGGAACACAAACACCGCCAACGCCCCGGCAATGCCCAGCACAACCGGGTCGTTCCACGCATAGACCTGCCCCGAAATACTAATCATCTGCGCCCGAACAGCCGCTCAATATCGTGCAGCTTCAGCTCGACATAGGTTGGTCGACCATGGTTGCACTGCCCAGATAACGGCGTCGCTTCCATCTCGCGCAAAAGCGCGTTCATCTCGTCAGCGCGCATCTGGCGCCCCGACCGAATGGACCCATGGCACGCCATCCGGCTCAAAACCGCATCCATCCGGCTCTGCAACCGCGTCGAATCGCCCAAATCTGCCAGATCATCCAAAATATCGCGCAGTAGTGCCGCCCCATTTACCTGCCCCAAAATCGCAGGTGTCTCGCGCACCGCAATTGCCCCACCGCCAAAGGGTTCGATCACCAATCCCAGCGCCGCCAAATCGCCCGCAGCATCCAATAGCCGTGCCGCATCGGCGTCAGACAGTTCCACAATTTCAGGGATCAGCAACGCCTGCGCCGCGATTCCCGCCCCGTCGCGCTGCGCCTTCAACCGTTCATAAACAAGCCGCTCATGCGCCGCGTGCTGATCCACGATCACCATGCCATTTGCGGTCTGCGCGATGATGTAATTCTCATGAACCTGCGCCCGCGCTGCACCCAAAGGCCGTTCGGTCAGGGGGCGCTCATTCGCAACTGACTGCTCTAAAACAGGCTCAAACCGCGCCGACGGGGCTTCGGCAAATCCCGGTGCTTGAAACTGATACGCCCGTGCCAAACTCGGCTGCGAGGCGCGGTCCATCTGGTAAACCCGCGCAGGTTCTGCCCGAAACGCGCCCAAAGTCTCATCCGCCACAGTCGTCGACGCCCGGTGCCCGGCCCCCGCCAACGCCTGCCGCAGCCCTGAAACAATCAGCGCCCGCGCCTCGGCAGGTTCGCGAAACCGCACCTCGGATTTCGCCGGATGCACGTTCACATCCACCCGCTGCGGATCGCAGACCAAATTCAAAACCGCCGCCGGATGTCGATCGCGGCTTAAAACATCCATATACGCCGCCCGCAGCGCCCCAAACAACATTCGATCCAACACGGGCCGTCCATTCACAAACAGAAACTGCGCCGCCGACGACCCGCGCGAATAGGTCGGCAAAGCGGCATACCCAACCAGCGCCAGCCCCTCACGCTCGAGATCAATACGCAGCGCATTCTCGGCAAAATCGCTGCCCAAAACCCGCGCCAAACGCCCGTGCAGCGCATCAAAGAAATCGCCCTGCTCTGGGTCGGCGCGGAACACCACACGCCCCTCGCCGCCGCCCGACACGTCGCGCAGCACAAAGCCGACATGCGGCTCGGCCATCGCCAAGCGTTTCACCACATCGGCGATCGCCTGCATTTCCGCCCGGTCAGACCGCATGAATTTCAGCCGCGCCGGGGTGGCGTAGAACAAATCGCGCAACTCGACAATCGTGCCGCGCGTCAGGGCCGCGGGCCGTATCGCCCCCATCCGCCCCCCTTCAACGCTTAGCGAAACCCCGTCTGCGCCCAAGGCCCGGCTGGTCAGCGTCAACCGCCCCACCGCCCCCAAGCTTGGCAACGCCTCGCCGCGAAACCCGAACGAATGTATATTCAGCAAATCACTACCGTCGATCTTCGACGTTGCATGCCGCGCCAACGCCAGCGGCAAATCCGCACCCGTCATGCCGCAGCCATCATCGGTCACCCGGATCAGCGTCTTGCCACCATCGGCGTAGTCAATGGCAATTCGTGACGCGCCCGCATCCAGCGCATTCTCGACCAGCTCTTTGACAGCCGATGCTGGCCGTTCGACCACCTCACCTGCCGCAATACGGTTTATCGCAGCCTCATCCAGCTGCCGGATCACAGGGCGAGCGGTGTCGATAGGGCTTATCTTGGGGGCATCCAGCATCATGCTACCAGAATTAGCACGCCTCCACAGATTCGGCCAGAGAACTCAGGCAGCGGGCGGTCCTGCTTGCCAGACCTGGCCTGCCGCGCCTACTGCGTAGAAACCACCCCCACCGGCTGCCCGACCACGATGAAATGCAAAGCATCCGGCTGGATCAACCGCTTGGCCACACGGGCAATATCTTCCAGCGTCACCGCCTCGATCTTGGCATTTCGCGTCACCGCATAGTCGATCGGCAGATCGTCCATCTGCATCCCAACAAGAATATTCGCAATCGGCCCGTTGCCATCAAACCGCAACGGGTATGACCCGGTCAGATAAGTCTTCGCCGCCGCCAACTCTGCGGACGTCACCCCATCGGTGGCCATCTTCGCCCATTCCGCCTTTACCAAACCAATCGCCTCGGCGGCCGTCTCGTTGGCAGTGGCAAACTGTCCCAGCATCAGTTCGGCCTGATCCATGGGCAGCAAATTGGTGCCAATGCCATAGGTCAGCCCGCGCTTTTCGCGCACTTCGGTCATCAACCGCGAGGTAAACCGATCACCACCCAAAATCTCGTTCAAGATATAGGCGGCAAAGAAATCCGGGTCATTGCGTGTAATCCCACTGTGCCCGAACAACACGACAGCTTGTGGCGTCGGAAAATCCTTCACGGTCACACCGCCCGTCAGCCCATACTCGGCCCGTCCCGGCAACGCGGCACCCTTGGCAGGCAGATCGCCCAGCAAATGGTCCAACAAAGCACCCAACTGTTCGGCGGAAATATCCCCAACCGCCGCCACATAAATCCGGTCCCGCGCCAGAGCACCTTGATGCGCCAACACGATATCGTCGCGCGTCAAGGCGCCAACGCTTTCTTCGGTTCCATCGCCAGAAGTTTCATAGGGGTGACCATCAAATGCCAACGCATCAAACGCCATTCCCGCCAAAGCATTGGGATCTTTGGCATTGCTGCGAATATTCGATAAAACCTGCCCGCGCACCCGGTCCACCGCGGCCTGATCAAACCGAGGCGAAATCAACGCCTGCCGCAGCAGATCCACCGCCGCATCGCGGTTTTCCGTCAAAAACTTGGCCGAAACCCCGACCGTATCCTGCCCCGAACTAAACCGGTATTCCGCTGCCAAATCATCGCGCGCCGCAGCAAAGCCCTGCGCGTCAAGATCGCCCGCACCTTCCTCGATCAACGCGGTCATCAGGTTCACCGCCCCACGCTTTCCCGGCGCATCCAAAGAAGTACCGCCGCGAAACCGCACCTCAAGCGCCGTAAACGGAATACCATGCTCTTCGACCAACCAAGCCGTTATCCCACTCGGCGATACCACCTTTTGAATGGCAACCTCGGCCTGAACAAACCCCGGCGCGATCATCAACAACAGCGCAAAAAACAACCGCATCATTGCGCCACCTCTTCCTTGGTCAACCAGCCGGTCACCGCATTTCGCCGATCCAGCACCTCGGCCGCCGCGGCCATCACATTCTCGACTGTCACCGCTTGCAGCACCTCAGGCCACGCCTGCACATCGGCCACAGTCAATCCCGTGGTCAACGCTTCGCCGTAACGCCGCGCCAAGCCGTCCACATTATCGCGCGCGTAAATCTCTGACGCCTTCAGTTGCACCTTAATCCGGGCAAAGGTCGCGGGATCAACGCCATCCGCCAAGAACTTGGCCACGACGTCGTCCATCGCCTTTTCGGCATCGCCAAGGCTGACTCCGGGCAGCGGCACAACGGCAAAACCAAAACTGCCCGTATCCAGCGCCGATCCGTCATAAAATGCCGAAGAATATACTGCTTTGGCATTTTGAAACTGCAAGCCTTTGGCAAACAGCGATGTCGTCGGGCTACCCCCCAGCAATTCCGCCAGATAAGTCAGGGCCGCCGCCTTTTCCTGCGCGCCGGATTTGCGCGCGGACGCCAGATAGCTGCGCACCACGTAGGGCTCTGACACCCGCTCGTCTGCCATGCTTAGGCGCCGCTCCGCCAATTGTGGCGGCTCGGTCGGTCGCACCCGCACACCCAGACCCGGCGTTGGCTTCAAAGGCCCGTAATGCTTTTCCGCCAAGGCGCGCACGCCTTCCGGCGTTACATCGCCTGCCACCACCAGCACCGCATTGTTCGGCGCATAGTAAGTCTGGTAGAACGCCAAGGCATCGGCCTGATTTAGCGCCGCAATCTCGTGTCTCCAACCGATGATTGGGATGCCGTATGGGTGGTTAAGATACTGTGCCGCCCGTGTCTGTTCCTGAAACAGCGATCCCGGATCGCTGTCCACCCGCTGCGCGCGCTCTTCCAGAATAACGCCCCGTTCGGTTACCACCAACGCGTCCGTCAACGCCAGATCACGCATCCGGTCCGCTTCCAGCGTCATCATCAGATCCAGCCGATCCGCCGCGACCCGCTGGAAATACGCGGTATAATCCCAGGACGTAAAGGCATTGTCGCTGCCGCCCTGCGCCTCAATGATTTCGGAAAACTCGCCCGGTTTGATGTCATCGGTGCCTTTGAACATCAGATGTTCAAAGAAATGCGCGATGCCAGAATGGCCGGCAGGCTCGTCGGCAGCCCCGACCTTATACCACACCATATGCACCACCACGGGGGCGCGATGATCCTCGATCACCACCACCTCCATACCGTTGGGCAGGGTGAAATCCGTCACTGTATCGGCCTGCACCCTTGGCGCAAAGGCCACCAAAGCCGCGCCAACACATACGCCGCGCAAAATCTTTAAGGCCATCGGTTCCTCCGTTCGGGACTTGGCACATAGCTACGCCCCCGCAGCGCAGGGTCAAGGCATGTGACGCAGACGTGATTCCGCCAGGTTTACTCGCCCGCTTCTGGCGGCGGTGCCGACGGGTTGCCTGCACCAGCCGCGCGCCAACGCGCAAGTTCGGCCTGCTGATCCAGCGACATCGGCAAATATGCCTTGAAATAGACGTTCACGTTGAACAACCGCTCTAGCAGCCGCCCGTCATTCTTGCGCCGATATTCCAGATCCTCGGCCGCCAGCGTCTGCCGAATGCCTGCTTCAGTGCCAAACCGTGTCGTATGCGCCAAAAGCGCGTTGTCTGACGCCGAAATTCCCCGCCCGGCCTGTGCTTTGCCGCCCAGCGCCACAATGGCATCATCATTCGGAGTCGGATCGGTCAGGTTGGCCCCGCCCGGCGTCGGCTCGGGCAAATCAGCCAGGCTTTTGGGCATTTCCAGCGGCTTGGGCGGCAAAATGCCAAACTCATCCGGGCCGTTGGTGGACGACCGGACATTCATCAGCGTTGGTTCCTTGCTGCCGCAGCCCGCCAGCGCCATCAACGCCACCGCCCCAGCCATTAAGGCACCCCGTGCTGCCCGCATACTCTGTCTCCCAAACCCGTTACCCGTCTTTAGCGCAATCCTTGCGCGGCGTCACGGGGTCTTTCTGGGGCGGCGAACACGCGGCTTTGCCGCCTTGCCGCCACCCGTTTTCCCATCGCCCGCAAACACCACCAACCCAACCGCGCCGACGAAAATCGCAATGTCCGCCACATTGAACGCATAGGGATTCTCTATCCCACAGCACGACATATTCAGAAAATCCGCCACCGCGCCATACGCCACGCGGTCCACCACATTGCCCAGCGCGCCGCCGATCAACATTCCCGCCGATGCCTTGGCCCATCGTCCATGGGTGCCCCGCGATAACCAAACCCAGACCCAGACCGATATCACCAGCGCCAACACGATCAACACCCAGCGCATCAAGTCAGCGCTGTGCGAAAACAAACCAAAATTAACCCCCCGGTTC
>JBAVTI010000481.1:0-1685 GCA_049696055.1 Paracoccaceae bacterium
TGTGTGGCTATTACCCGCACCAGACGCGCCTTGGCCTGATCACCAAAGACCTGCGCCCAGATATCGGCCACCTGCGATGCGCGCAGGGCATAGAATTGCACCCAGGTCTGATCTTGCCCCCAGCGCAACTTGCCCTGTTCCTCGGCCCAGCGGGCTTGGGCGAACTGCCAGTTCCACACTTCATTGGAATACTCGACATGGGCGCGCAAACCCGGCACCAGCCCGTCTCGCGCCACTTCGGCATAGAGGCGCACCAATGCGTCTTCGGCCAGATGAGGGATAGTAAACCACGGGTCGGCCTGCAATTCGTTCGCCAGCGCCACCATCACCTCGATCGGAACACCCAGCCGCGCCCAAGTGTAGTCGTCGGGCTTTGGCCGGTCTGCCGCATGCGCAAGCGGGGAATCGTTGGTCGCCATCCAATCCATGAACCGCACCATCTGCACGCCACGAATGCGCGCCAACCAGTCAGGGTTGAACACCGCGCCAGCCGCAAAAGCCGCCTGTCGGTCTTGGCGCACCACCGTGATGTTGCGCAGCGGATCGGCGGCATCAGTCGCTGTGATGGTCAGCATCACAAAGCCTTCGCCGGGGGTGAAATCGAAAGTGATCCCACTGGGAAAGCTTTGTTGATTCTGGGCGCGGCCTTCGAGTTTCAGATCGCCCTTACCCTGATAGGTCAGCACATAACGCCCCGCCACACCTGCTGCGGTTTCAGGCAATTCTGACAAAAGCAGCGTCGATATCCCGGTAATTTCGGGCGGCAACCCTTTGGGCCAGCCATTCGCATCCAGCCAACCGCCCTTGGCCAAAGCGGTATGGTCCCAGCCGCCCCACTGACCCGGCAAATGCCCGATCCACGGGCGGGCGGTTTTCATCACGTCCAGAAACGGCTGTTGCACCGACCAGTCATTTACCCCCGCCAACCCCAGTCCCAAGGAGGGGTTGGTGACGCGGGCAAAGGTGGTTGGCGGGGCAGTTAGAGCGGGCATAGCCTGAGTCGGCATAGCGGTCGCCGGTTCAGGGTCTGGCTGCAAAGCGGGTTCCATGACTTGCGGTTGTGCGGCGGGCAGTGCCGCTTCTCTTGTGCGCTGAACCTGAACCGCTGTCCAAGCTATGCGTTGAAACGCCAGTGCTTGATCGGTGGAAATCACTGAATCGCGGGTTTGCCAGGCGCGCGTCAGTTTGGCGTTCAACCCCTCGGGGGATTTGCCGGTGATGGCAGCGATATGCACCATAGCCACGAGGTAAAGCCCTTTGCCATTGGGATGGATATCGTCGCTGAACAGATCGCGGATACTGTTTGCGCCCGGCACTTGGCCTGCGGCGATCGCATCGGCCGCCAGCGCCATGGCTTGTCCTGCGGGGATCACCCGCACCAAAGGGGCACCATCGGGACGTATGGAATTGGCCGGGAGGGTTAACCCCTCCCATACTGGCAGATCGGCGGCTATGCGATCGCGCCACAATACCCCCGCCCCCGGATCATCGGCAATCGTTGCGCCGGGGCCAGAGGCAAGGTTGTGCCACGTCTCATAGACAAATACCTGGGTCGCCGGGTTTGCCGACCAAGCCAGATCCGCGAATGCCGCGACCCGACCCGCCGAATCGTTCCATTCAATCTGCCCCGCCAACGGGATAGCCTCGGTCAGGATCAGCACATCGGTCTTGCCCAAAGGCAGCAC
>JBAVTI010000482.1:0-5936 GCA_049696055.1 Paracoccaceae bacterium
ATGCCTTACCGTTCATAACACGCGTGTTATGCCCGTGTTATCACGCCTCATCCTCGGTCTTCTTGATCTCGTATTTCTCCAAAACCTTGCCTTGGGTCATGAAAAACGCAACCAATGAAAGCGGCAGACCCACGAATTTAAAGATCACCCAGGTCTCGGTTTCAAAGTTCCGCCAGATGATCTCATTGGCGACCGCCAGCCCCAAAAAGAACAGCGTGATCCGTTTGGTCAGGATCATCCACCCCGCCTCTTCCAGCGGCAAAGCCGCGCCCAGAACCGACGACAGCAAGCTTTTCCCCCGCGACAACCCGTATCCCAGGATCGCCGCAAACAGCAGATAAAGCGCCGTCGGTTTCATCTTGAAGAACCGCTCATCCTTCAACCAGACCGATAACCCGCCCATTCCCACGACCATCACAACCGTGAATATCTGTAGCTGAGAAATCGTCCCCGTCAGCGCCCACAAAGCCCCGGTCGAGATCACGATCAACGGAATGAACAGCGCCGTCACCGCGATGAAGGCCGGGTATTCGGTGCCGCCGACATGGAACACCATTCCCCGCGTCAACACGAACCCCGCCAGAAACGCCACGATCGGCCCAAACTCCAGCACCGCCTTCAGCCAGCCCTTGATCTTCTTTTCCGCCATTATGCCATCACCTCTACAATCACCGCCCCGGCCGCGATCAACGCCATTAGTCCAAGCTGCACCCGGCCCACCTTTTCCCCCAGGATCAGCCAGCCAATCAAGGCCGCAAATACCGTCGAGGTTTCGCGCAGCACCGCTGCCTCACCCACCCGGTCCAGCCGCGTGGCAAGCATGATCGCGCCAAAGCTAAAGAACGCCACGACCGCCCCCAACACCCCGCGCCGCATCAATGGCCCGACAGCCGTCAGCGGCAACCCCCGCCAGCGCCGATAAGTGAGCAGCGGCATGAACAGGCCGTCAATCATGAAAAACCACGCCAGAAACGTAAATGGGTCTGCCGTCGCCCGAATACCATAGGCATCATAGGTGGTGTAAAGTGCCACAAACGCCCCCGTCGCCACCGCAAAGCCCAGCGCCGGGATCATCGTGTCGCGGTCCAGCGTGACGTGCAAAAGGTTATACACCGCCAACCCGAATATCCCCGACAACAACACCGCGACGCCAAGCCATTGCCCAGGCGTGAAATGCTCGCCAAACACCAGCCCCGCCCCGATCACCGCAAACAGCGGCCCCGTGCCGCGCACCACCGGATAGACCACCGTATACGCGCCGCGCGAATAGGTCATCGCCTGCAAGATCTTGTAGCCGACATGGATCACGAAAACCCCGACAAAGATCAGCCACATATGCGGCTCTGGCCACGGCACCACAAACAGCACAAACGGCACTGCGATCAGCCCGTAACTGGCATCAATTGCCGCCCGCGACAGCCAAGGATCATGCCGCCCCTTTTGCAGCGCGCCAAATACCGCATGCAAAACCGCCGCCATCAGCGCAAGCCCCAGCGCCACCTGATGCCCGGCGGCCGTGCCTTCAAGGGAAAGCAGCCACGCGCTCATGCCAGAAGGTCAGCTTGCGGGGCCAGCCAACGGGGGGCCAGCCCCCCGCACCCCCCGGAGTATTTGGACAAAGAAAAAGCCGCAAGGCAGCAAGAGATCATCCCTCAAGGCCAACCAGTGCGCGGGCAAAATCCTGCGGATCAAACGGTGAGAGATCGTCGATCTGTTCGCCCACCCCAATCGCATGGATCGGCAGGCCGAACTTATCGGCAAGTGCCACCAGCACGCCACCCTTGGCGGTGCCATCAAGCTTGGTCATCACCAGCCCGGTCACATCGGCAAGCTTGCGGAAAATCTCGACCTGGTTCAGCGCGTTCTGCCCCGTCGTCGCATCCAGCACGAGGATGGTGTTGTGCGGCGCGTCGGGGTCTTTCTTACGGATCACCCGGACGATCTTGGACAATTCTTCCATCAGGTCGGCGCGGTTTTGCAGCCGCCCTGCAGTGTCGATCATCAACAGATCGGCGCCGCTCTCCTGCGCTTGGGTCATCGCGTCAAAGGCAAGGCTGGCGGGGTCGGATCCTTCGGGGGCGGTCAGCACCGGAACACCCGCACGCTCGCCCCAGACCTGCAACTGTTCCACCGCCGCCGCGCGAAAGGTATCACCCGCCGCGATCACCACGGTTTTGCCCGCCGCCTTGAACTGCGACGCCAGTTTGCCGATGGTCGTGGTCTTGCCCGACCCATTCACCCCCACCACCAGCACCACTTGCGGTTTTGACGCATAAAGCGGTAAGGGCCGCGCCACCGGTTCCATGATCCGGGCAATCTCATCGGCCAAGGCCTGCTTGATCTCATCCACAGACACCCGCTTACCAAACCGCCCCTCGGCGATATTGGCTGTCACCCGCAGCGCCGTATCGACCCCCATATCGGCCTCGATCAACAGCTCTTCCAGACTTTCGAGCATGGCGTCATCCAACACCCGCCGGGCGGCTTCGGGGGCCACTTGCCCCAGCAGACGGCCCAAAATGCCGGGCTTGGCGGGCAGCACAGGTTCGACGGCGACGACGGGTGCCGCTGCAATCGCAGCCGTTACAGGCGCTTCGGCAATGGGGGCCTCGACCAACGCCTCCAGCCCATCCGCGATTTTGTCGGACGACCGGAACATCTTGTCACGCAGTTTCTTGAAGAACGACATTGGCAGGCCCCGCTGGTTTGCCCCCTTCACCTAGTCAATTTGCCAAGGGGATGGAAGGGGCTCAGCCCTTGCCAAGCAGGAACATACCGCCACTGGCCGCCGCTGCCCCCAGCAAAATCAGCATTTGCCCGCCCCAGTAGGCCGGCCACAGCGCAAATGCCAGCCAGCGGCGCGATCGCGGCGTGGTCACCACGAACATCTCTAGTGCCAACAACAGATCAGACAGGATGAACAAACCTGCCCCCACCATGGCAAGTTCTACCCCCGGAGCGGTTGGCAACAGCAGCGCGGCCACGCCCATCACCACGATCACCCCCACATAGGCCCGCACCGGACCGCGCAATTCCCCGGTGCGCGGGGCAAGCCAGCCTTCGGTCGATGCGCCAAGGGCGATCAGCGCCACGGTCTGCCACAGCGGAAACGGGTCTGGCCACAGCGCCACCCCCCGCCCGGCAAACGCCAAGGCATAGGCAAGATGCCCGATCGCAAAAGCCGCCATTCCCGCCAGAAAGGCCGAAGTGCCGGGACGCGACAGGGCAAAATCACCCAGTGCCCCCAAGATCAGCCCGGCGACGATCAGCCCCGATACCCCCGCCATCACCCCCGCCGCCGCCAAAGCCGCCACCGACCCGGTTTTCACCGCCGATCCCAGCCAGCCCTTATCCTGACGCGCGGCAAATCCGACTTCGTAGATCACTGCCAGCAGCGCCGCGAGAATAAGCATGGGATAGGATAGAGGCATTGACACTCCGCCGCAGTCGCAGGGGCTGGTTGCCGCCCACTGCCATGCTAAAGCGTTTTGCGTGCTTCCTTAATCAGAATTCGGTCTAAGTTTGGGCGAATAGTTATGCTTGTTGGTTCAAGTAACCCGCAAAGCGCGATAGATTGCCCGATGATGAGACACAAGTTGCCCCTTTCCCCGATGGCATTGTTTGCCGCTGCGTCATTGATGCCGCTTGCGCTGTTGGCGCTTGGGCTGTGGCTGGGCGGGCTTTGGGTGCTGGGGGGGCTGCTTTATATGGCCGTCCTGACCGCGCTGCTGGATCAGTTCATCCCGCTGGTTGCCCCCGATGCACCCGAAGGAGCCGAGTTTCCGGCGGCCGATGCCCTGCTTGTGGCCCTTGCCATTGGTCACCTTGCCGCCATGCCGGTGGCGGTTTGGGCCATTGCGGGCGCTGGCGATCTGTCCGGCTTTGGCCGAATGGCGCTGTTTCTTGGCTTTGGCCAATATTTTGGTCAGGTGTCCAACCCGATGGCACACGAGCTTATTCATCGAGGCAACCGCAGCCTGTTTCGGCTGGGAATGGTGGTCTATATCTCGATGCTGTTTGGCCACCACACCTCGGCGCACCGCCTTGTGCATCACCGCCACGTCTGTTCCGACCTAGACCCGAACAGCGCGCTGCCCGATGAAAGCTACTATCGCTTTGCGCCGCGCGCGTGGATCGGGTCGTTTCGCGCCGGGCTGGTGGCCGAAACCGCTCTTCGGGCCAAGGGGGCCCGCGGCATCCACCCTTACGCGATCTACATCGGTGGTGCGGCACTGGCGCTGGCGCTGGGCTACGCCATCGCGGGCTTGCCGGGCGTGGTGACATGGGCCGCCCTTAGCCTTTATGCCACAGCGCAACTGCTGCTTTCAGATTATGTTCAGCACTACGGCCTGACCCGTGCGCGCACCACGGATGGCAAGCTTGAAGCGGTGGGCGACAAACACAGCTGGAACGCGCCACATTGGTTTTCCTCGGCGGTCATGCTGAATGCCCCGCGCCATTCCGACCACCACGCCCACCCGACGCGCCCCTACCCTGCGCTGCGCCTGCCCGACCCGGACCGCGCACCTTGGTTGCCCTATTCGCTGCCCACCTGCGCCGTGATCGCGCTGTTTCCCACGCTTTGGCGGCGGATGATGAAACGCCGCCTTGCCGCGTGGCAACAATCGGCCTGACACCCTTGTTGCGCTGGCAAACTGTCTGCACTTCTGGCAGGCTAGGCCCGATACCATTGCCGGAGTTGCCGATGCGCCACGTTCTTGCCGCGCTACTGTTGACCACCCTGCCCGCCTTTGCGCAAACCCCGATGTCAGCGGCAGAGTTTGACGCCTATTCGGTGGGCAAAACCCTGACCTACTCGATGGGAGGCGAGATTTTTGGCACCGAGCAATACCTGCCGGGGCGCCGTGTCCGCTGGGCTTTTACCCAAGAAGAATGCCGCGACGGTTATTGGTATGAAGAGGCGGATCTGATCTGCTTTGTCTATGAAAACGATCCCACCCCGCAATGCTGGAAGTTTTGGGAAGACGGCAATGGCCTGACCGCCCGCTACAATAACGACCCCGAAGGCACCGAGCTTTCCGAGGTGGAGCAGATCAACAGCCCGCTGATCTGCGCGGGGCCAGACGTCGGGGCGTGATGTTGGGCCCTATTTGGGGGCGTGACGGTAGCTACCCGATTGCCCCCTCACCACCGTGACAGCCTTGCCCCAACCCTTTCAGGCAAATGATCCCATGCGCCACAAACTGATGTCCCGCCACTGCCTGCTGCTTGCATCCTGCCTGACCTTGTCTGGCACTTTTGCCCACGCCGACACCAACATGACCGCCACCGCGTTTGATGCCTTCAGCGCCGGAAAAATCCTGCACTACACCACGAATGGCAAGGATTATGGCGCCGAACAATACCTGCCCGACCGCACGGTAATCTGGTTCACACCCGAAGACGGCTGCATCAAAGGCAAGTGGTTCGAACAGGATCAACGGATCTGCTTTGTCTATGAAGACAAGCCCGATCTGTCGTGCTGGCAATTCCAACAAACCGAAAATGGCCTGCGCGGCACCCTTGATGGCGATCCCGCCGACGCCCCCGAAACCATGTTGACGCCCAGCGACGCGGCCCTGATCTGCGACTAAGGGGCTTTGGACCCTAGAACAAACTCCCCTGCCCCGTTCCATCTGTCGGTTTCTTGCCCCGCGCTCCCCGCCCGCCAAGCGCCAACCGCCCGTCGTGGAACTGCACCTCCAACGAGGCTGCTTTTTCCGCGGCCGCCTTTGAGGTCACCACCGCCCCATCGCCCCAAACTACCGCATAGCCGCGCTTTAGCGTCTCTGAATAGCCCAAGGTTTGCCGCATCCGCTCCAGCGCCTCCAGCCGATCCGAAAGCCCGCGCAGGCGCGTCGATTGCGCTGCGGCCAATCGCCCGTCCAGCACCGCCAGCGCCGCCCGATCCCGCACCAGATGCCGCGCGGTTTCGG
>JBAVTI010000483.1:0-3460 GCA_049696055.1 Paracoccaceae bacterium
GTTATATTGTAGAGCTCGACCCCCATGAAGCGCGATTTTTCCCATTTTCCAGAGTGGGTTGAGGCGTTCGCCTCTGGCAGTTGGCGGGCAACAGCGAACATCATGGCGATGGCATGTTCGGCGGTGGTTATCGAGTTGCCGAACGGCGTGTTCATCACGATCACGCCCTTTTTCGACGCGGCAGGGATATCGACGTTATCGACACCGATGCCCGCACGACCGACGACCTTCAGCTTGGTGGCATGCTCGAGCAGTTTTTCGGTGACTTTGGTGGCGGAACGGATGGCGAGGCCGTCGTATTGGCCGATGATGGCGGCGAGGGCGTCTTTGTCTTTGCCGAGTTTGGGCATGTAGTCGACCTCGATCCCGCGATCGCGGAAGATCTGGACGGCGGTTTCGGAAAGTTCGTCGGATACGAGAACGCGGGGGGCCATGGCGGGCTCCTATATATGAATGAATGTTCGTATATGGCGGGCGGCGACTAGGCCGCCGCTGCCAGTTCTGCGATTTCAGCGTGGAAGGCGTGCGCAATCCACGGCATCAGGGCGGCGACATCCGATGTTTCCACGGTAGAGCCGCACCAGATGCGCAGACCAGCCGGGGCATCGCGGTAGGCACCGATATCATAGGCGACGCCTGCTTTTTCCAGCCGTTTAGCGACTGCTTTGGCGAAGGCGGCACCGTCGGTTATGCGCGGATCGGTGAATTTCAGGCAGACGCTGGTAGTGGATGCGGTGGCCGGATCAACCGCGAGGTTGGCGATCCAATCATTGGCGGCCACGAAATCAGCGACGGCTTTGGTGTTGGCATTGGCGCGGGCGACCAAGGCAGGCAGGCCGCCGATGGATTTGGCCCAGTTCAGCGCCACAAGGTAATCCTCGACCGCAAGCATCGAGGGGGTGTTGATGGTTTCACCCTCAAAAATACCCTCGATCAGTTTGCCCTTGGCGGTAAGGCGAAAGATCTTTGGCAACGGCCATGCAGGGGTGTACGACTCGAGCCGTTCGACCGCGCGGGGCGACAGGATCAGCATGCCATGCGCCCCCTCGCCGCCGAGAACTTTTTGCCAGCTAAAGGTGGTAACATCCAGTTTGTCCCACGGCAGGTCCATGGCGAAGGCGGCAGAAGTGGCGTCGCAGATCGTCAGGCCCTGGCGGGTGGCGGGAATCGCGCTGCCATCAGGCAGGCGGCAGCCAGAGGTGGTGCCGTTCCAGGTAAAAACCACGTCTTTGTCGAAGTCGACGGTCGCAAAATCGACAATCTCGCCGTACGGTGCGATGCGGGTGGTGGCATCAAGTTTCAGTTGTTTCACCGCGTCGGTGACCCAGCCTGCGCCAAAGGATTCCCATGCCAGCATTTCGACCGGGCGTTGGCCCAGCATGGTCCACATCGCCATTTCGACCGCACCGGTATCAGAGCCGGGGACGATGCCGATGCGGTAATCCGCCGGGATGCCCAGAATTTCACGGGTAAGATCAATCGACAGTTTCAGCTTTGATTTGCCAACGGCGGCACGGTGCGAGCGGCCCAAGGGCGCGTCGGACAGCATATCAAGCGAAAAGCCGGGGATTTTGGCACAGGGGCCAGAGGAAAAGCGCGGGTTTGCCGGGCGCTTGGCCGGGGTATTCATGTCGGTCATGGTATCCTCGCAGATAAATGCCCTTCGTTGGGGAAGGGTGTCCCACCGATGCGTCTACTGGGGGTTGCGCACTGGCACAACCGGGAAAATTGCCGTAAAGCGCCGTTTGAGACAGAAAATGCGACGCAGCCGTTCACTATCGGAAACATGATGTTCATTGCCACATTGATCACGAACCCTTCGCGCAAGATCCTTGACCGTGCCACGGTGGAAAGCCTGCGCAACGCTTGGGGTGGGGGCGATGCGGTTTGGCTGGAGCCGGGGGTGGCTGCGGAAATTGCATTGTCCGAGGTGCCCGCGAACCGTTGGGACGTGTGGCAGGGGCTGCAACAGCTGGGCGTGGATTTGGTGGTGCAGCCTGCGATCGGGCGGCGTAAGCGGCTGCTTTTGGCCGATATGGACAGCACGATGATCCAACAGGAATGCATTGACGAGCTGGCAGATGAGGCGGGGGTTTGGGCGCAGGTATCGGCGATTACCGCGCAGGCGATGAACGGCGAATTGGACTTTGAGGAAGCGCTGCGCGCGCGGGTGGCATTGCTGAAGGGATTGCCCGAGGCGGTGATCGGATCGGTGCTGCGTGACCGGATCACACTGATGCCGGGGGGGCCGGCGCTGGTGGCGACGATGAAGGCCAATGGCGCGCGGGCGGCGCTGGTGTCGGGCGGGTTTACCGCCTTCACCGGCCATGTGGCGCAGGTTCTGGGATTTGACGAGAACCGGGCGAATACGTTGCATATCGAAGGTGGGGTTTTGGCGGGCACGGTGGCCGAGCCTATTTTGGGGCGCGAGGCGAAGGTGCGGGCGCTGATTGAGATATCGGCGCAGATGGGAATTTCGGCGGCAGAGGTGATGGCCGTGGGCGACGGGGCCAATGATCTGGGGATGCTGGGGCTTGCCGGGTCTGGCGTGGCGCTGCATGCCAAGCCGAGTGTGGCAGCACAATGTGATATCCGGATCAACCACGGCGATCTGACGGCGCTGTTGTTCATTCAGGGCTATGGCCGCGAGGAGTTTGTCGCATGATTGTGCGGGCTGCGGTTTTGGGCGATGCGGGGGCGATGGCGGATCTGGTCAATGAGATCATCCGCATAGGCGGCACCACGGCGCATGAGGATGAAATGACCGCCGATCAAATTGCGGGATATTACATTGAGGGGCCAGACGTTTTTTGCGGCGTTGTGGCGGTGGAAGACGGGCGGCTGATTGGGTTCCAATCGGTGGGCCGCCACCCTGCCCTGCCCGACGGTTGGGGTGATATTGGCACCTATGTTGCCCCGGATATGCAGCGCAAGGGCACAGGGGCGGCGCTGTTTGCGGCAACCTGTGTGGCGGCGCGTGTGGCGGGACTGCAGGTGATCAACGCGACGATCCGCGCGGATAATGCGCCGGGACTGGCATCCTATGCTCGGCGAAGGTTTGTGGACTATGCTCTAGACCCGGCGTTTAGCTTGCGTGATGGGCGGCAAGTGGGACGGGTGTCGCGGCGGTTTGATCTGGTTTAGCGTGTTTACATTGGGCCAGTGCTGCTGACAAAACGGGAGCGGAAACCCGGAGCCCGTTTATGTTTGAAGTCAGTTTAGATTTGGCGCTGATGTTGATCGGGGCGGCATTTGTCGCGGGGTTTGTCGATAGCATTGCCGGGGGCGGCGGGTTGATTACGGTGCCTGCGTTGCTGCTGGCAGGGGCGTCGCCAATAGAGGCTTTGTCGACCAACAAGGTGCAGGGCAGCTTTGGTGCTGCGACGGCAGCGATGTCTTATGCGGCTGCCGGACAGGTTGATTTACGGCGTCAGGGCAAGGCGGCGGTGGTGGCGTTTGG
>JBAVTI010000484.1:0-1563 GCA_049696055.1 Paracoccaceae bacterium
GGTTGCGGCACGCTCAACACCACGGCGATGCCGATCAGGGCGGATACCGTATTGCCGACAATGGCCGACCACGGTTGCGCCAGCGGGCTGTTTGGCACCGCGAAGGCTAGAAAAGCGGTCGCCCCCAGCGGCGCAATCAGCCAAAGATCACTGCCGCTGGCGGGCTGGATCATCCGCGCAATCGTGCCAATGGCCACAAGGCCAATCCCCGCCCCAACCGAGGCGCGCAGGATTTCTTGCGCCGACGGACGTGCAACGCTGGGGCCAAAACTGCGCAAGACGCGATGCAGCAGCGTCATCGTTTCATCATGGCAAGGCGGATCAGCGCCCGTTCCATCACCGCCATCGCGGGTGCGCGCGAACTGGACCGCAGCGTAAGATCGGTCTCTACCAACAGCGACAGCGCGGCTTCCAGGCGGTTCAATCCCCAGCCCTGCACTTGATTTAACAAACGGTCACGTCGCGGGCCGAACACCGGGGGGCGCATGCGGGCAAGGCCGGACGCGGCCCCTCCGGGGTCAGAGGCAGCGAAATGCAGGGTGCGAAAGTGGCGCATCGCGCCGATGCACAGGGTGACGGGCAGCACACCCTGACCTTCAAGCCGGCGCATCAACGGGCCGATGGCATTGCTGCGGCCTTCGGCAACCGCATGCAGCACATCATCGACCTCGGCCTCGATGGTGGCGGGGGCACAGGCGGCCACCTCTTCGGTCAGCAGCGGCGCGGTGTCGCCCCATTTATACAGGGCGATTTTTTCCACTGTTTGTCGGAAATCGCCGGGGTCCAAATCGCGACCAAGGGCAAGAAGATCGGTCATCGCGGCACGGTCGATCGCGGTAAGGCCCGCTTTGGTCAGCGTCGCTTCGATTTCCTCGCGCGACGGCGGGTCGTCGTAAAGGCCAATGCAAATGGCGCTGCCATGGTCATCAAACAGCTTTTTCAGCGCGGATTTCCCGGTAAGCCCGCCTGCAGTGACGATCAATGTCGCATCGCCGGGCCGCCAGTCTTTCAGCGTGGCCGTGACAAGCGGGGTCATCGCATCGGTGGCATCTTCCAAAAACGCCACCCGCGGGCCGGGGAAAAAACCTTTGGCGGTAATGGCATCCAACAAGGCTGCGGGGTCTTTGCGCACATCGGCTGCGGGCAGGCGGGTCAGGCGCATTTCCTTTTCGCCGTCCGGGCCTATCAGGGCAGCGATCACCTCTTGGCGGCGCAGGGCCACGCGCATCGGGTCGGCACCAAAGACCAACAGCCCGGCGCGTTTGGGGTCGGGTTTGGCGAAATAGCGGGTAGCCTCACCACCGGTAAGTTTCACGCCCAATTTCCCGACGTGGCAATCAGCCGGGTCACAATCTGATCGGCAAGGATGCGCATCAGACGAAACGCCGCGTCTTCTTCGGCCGCAAGACCCGCAACCGTCGATCCGGTGGCGGAATATGAGGTAAAGCTTTCCACCCGGCCACCGGTGATGCGTTTGCCCGCAGTATCAGCAAGCACCCAGTCCACCGAACCCGTCAGGTTATAGCGCAACACCGCGTTTTCGGGGGTGATGGCAACGCCGAT
>JBAVTI010000485.1:0-3159 GCA_049696055.1 Paracoccaceae bacterium
TGATTTCCAAGTAACCCGACATGCGTTCCTGAGTGATCGGGCGGCCTTCAAACCCACCGATGAAGGCGATGTTCTTGGCACCGGTGTCGACAAGGTGTTGGGTCGCAAGCCGCCCGCCGTGGGCATAGTCGAGCGAGGCAAACGGAAAAAGATGGGTGCGCGGATCAACACGGCGCAGCACCTGCATGGTGGGGATACCTGCGCGGGCGATGGGGTCAAAGGTGGCGGCCTCATTGCCGTAGGTGGGCGAGATCACCAGGGCCGAAACGCCATGTTCGATCATCGAGCCGATGGTTTGCGCTTGCAGAGCAGGGTCTTCGTCGGTGTTGGCGATGACGGTGGTATAGCCACGCGCCGAGAACGCCATTTGCGCCGAGGTGGCAAATTCGGTGAAAAACGGGTTGCGCAAATCGTTGATCACAAGGCCGATCAGCCCGGCGTTTGACGACCGCAAATTGGCGGCAGAGCGGTTGTAGACATAGCCGATGTCGGCCATGGTTTTGCGGATCAGGCTGGCGGTTTCGTCTTTGACCAGTGCGCTGTTTTGCAGCACCAGCGAGACGGTGGATTTCGACACCCCCGCCACCCGCGCCACATCCACAATCGTTGGTCGTTTGATCACGCGGTTCGCCTTATTCGATGCCGTGCAGGGCCAGCAGGGTTTTCATCCGGTCGATCGCCAGATCGGGTTTGGCCAGTAGCCGCGCCTGATCTGCCGCTCGGAAGACATTCGCATAATGCGTGATGTCGCGGGCGGATTGAAAGCCCGCGGGCATGATGAAATGCGATTGGTGCCCGTTGAGCCACGCAAGAAAGGCAATGCCCGCTTTGTAGTATTGGGTGGGGTTGCAAAAGATTTCGCGGCTAAGCGGCACGGTAGGGGCGAGGAGTTGGTGGTAGGTGGCCGTATCGCCCAATGCCAGTGCCTCGAGCGCTTGGGAGGCAGCAGGGGCGATGGCGGCGAAGATGCCCAAGAGGGCGTGGGAATGGTGTTTGCCGTCGCCCGCGATCAGGGGGGCATAGTTGAAATCGTCGCCGGTATAGAGGCGGACATTGGCGGGCAGGCGGGCGCGGAACGCCTCTTCATGCGCTTGGTCCAGCAGCGAGATTTTGATGCCGTCGATTTTGTCGGGGTTTTCGGCAATGATTTGCAGGACGGTTTCGGTGGCGGTTGGGATATCATTCGAACCCCAATAGCCCTTGAGCGCCGGGTCGAACATATCGCCCAGCCAATGCAGGATGATCGGGTCTTTCGCTTGGGTAATCAGGTGGCGGTAGATGCTTTGGTAAGTGTCGGCGGTGGCGTTGATGGCCGGAAAAGCGCGCGAGGCCATCAGGATGATCTGACTGCCGGCAGCCTCGATCGCCTGCATTTGGTGGGTGTAGGCGGCAATGATGGCAGTCTGCGTTGTCAGGGTTTCAAGCGGGATATGGTCGGTGCCAGCGCCAGAAGCGACGCGGGGTTTCAGCGGGTGGGCCTTGGCGGCTGCCATGGTGCGTTGGATCAGCTCTAGTGCAGTGGGCCAATCGACGCCCATGCCGCGTTGGGCGGTATCCATCGCTTCGGCCAGGCCAAGGCCTTGATCCCAAAGGGATTGGCGAAAACGCAGCGTGGCGTCCCAATCGACGGCGGGGCGGCCATGCCATGGTGAGCGGGCTTTGATCGGGTCTGACACCACATGGGCGGCGGCAAAGGCGGTGCGGGTAAGGGGCACGGATGGCGCGCGCGCGATCAGCGGATCGCCGGTCAGGCGGTAAGGTTCCAACGTGCCAGATTGGGTGGGAAGGTGCAGCATGGTTTTGCCCTTACAGCTGATGGTCGGCGCGGATCATGTCGGCGGCTTTTTCGGCGATCATGATGGTGGGGGCGTTGGTGTTGGATGACACCAGTTGCGGCATGATCGAGGCGTCGGCGATGCGCAGCCCCTGAATACCGTTAAAGCGCAGGCTGGGATCGACCACCGCCGCCGGATCTGCCCCCATGCGGCAGGTGCCTGCCGGGTGGTGATCGGTTTTGGCGTGGCGGCAGGCGTAGTCGAAATAGTCTTGCTCGGTGCGCACCTGTGGACCCGGCAGGCGTTCGGCCAGGACCATGGATTTCAGCGCCGGTTGGCGCATGATGTCTTGCGCCAGTTTCAGGCCGCGGATCGACATTTCGCGGTCATAGGGGTCGGCCCAGTAGTTGGGGTCGATCAATGGGGCGGCGGTGGGGTTGGCGCTGGCCAGCCGGACGGTGCCCCGCGACCGCGGGCGCAGGTAGGCGGAATTGAGGGTGACGCCGCCGTGGGGCATGGCGGCCACACCGGATTCGATGCCGGACCCAAGGCCAAGGTGCAGTTGGATATCGGGCGAGCGGGCGTTGGGATCAGCATACCAAAAGCCCCCCGTCTCGAACAGCGACGAGGCGACGGGGCCGCGTTTGGTCAGCAGATATTGCAGGCCCGCGACGGCGGACCACAGCGGCTTGGCGTATTTGTCGTAGGTGTGATCACCGGTGCATTCGGCGATCACGAACAGATCGACGTGGTCTTGCAGGTTGGAACCAACCTCGGGTTGGTCTTGCACCACGGGGATGCCAAGGGATGCCAGGTGATCGGCGGGGCCAATGCCTGACAGCATCAGCAGGCGCGGCGAGCCGATGGCGCCGGACGACAAGATAACCTCACGCGAGGCGCGCAGGGTTTCGCCATTGATCATTTCGACGCCGATGGCACGGTGGTTTTCCACGGTGATGCGGGCGACCTGGGCATGGGTGCGGATGGTCAGGTTGGGGCGCGCTTTCGCGGGGTTCAGGAAGGCGATAGCGGCAGAGGAGCGGCGGGCGTTGCGTTGGGTCAGCTGATAAAAGCCGACGCCGTCTTGGGCCGCGCCGGTCATGTCCATATTGCGCGGAATGCCGAGTTGTTTTGCAGCGGCAAAGTAGGCGTCGCAGATCGGCAGGGGGGCGCGGGGTTGGCTGACGCCAAGCGGACCACCCTTGCCGTGGTAGCGGTTATCGTAAGTGTCATTATCTTCGGATTTGCGGAAGTAGGGCAGCACGTCCTCATAGCCCCACCCAGTGCAGCCCAGCTGACGCCATTCATCATAGTCAAGTGCATTGCCACGGGTGTAAATCTGGGCGTTGATCGACGAGCCGCCGCCGATAACGCGGGCTTGAGT
>JBAVTI010000486.1:0-3083 GCA_049696055.1 Paracoccaceae bacterium
GTCCGGTTTGGGTCGGCCTTTTCCTTCACGCGCCATCTACCGCCTTACATCTTCCGCAGATACGCGCTCGACACATACCCCTTGAGCCCGCGAGCCTGCTTAAGGGAAACCTTGCACCAACTCGTGTTGCCAGATCGCTCGCAGCCTTGCAGCCATAGTGCCGTACCGTTCTTCAGACCTACGACAATCCTATAGCCCACCCCGGGCCCGGCGCGCATTTTAAGCATGTCGTCGGCTTCAACGCCTGTAACCTCATAATAGCCTCTGGTCTCAGCCTTCGCGGGTGCCGCACCGAACGTGCCTGCCAGCGCCATTACTGTGAGCAATGTGAAGATGACTTTGTGCATCGATTTTCCAACTTCTCTGATTGTCTGCCTCAGCCAGATTGTAGACGGCTGCTGGTTTCACTGGCAACCGGGAGGTTTGCTGCCGCAAAGACGCATGACCGGTTCAGGGAGGCTGTGCTGCAAGGCGCTTTGGCAACTGACCGGCTGGGCATGGCCCAAGTTAACTTCGACCTCCATCGCTGTAAAATCTGTGCAATGTCCGGCCGGCACTGAAGCCCCGTCAGGCGCCGCCACGAGGGCGTTGGCCCAATGCCGAGCAACCATCCTACAGTCTGAGGTTGGACCACATGACAAAAGCTATACGATCCCAATACTAGGGACCTTTTATCTGCTTTCACTGGGTCCCCAGACCCAGTATGCATCCCAATCTTTGACGTTCTGGGACAAATCATGGCGCAAAATGCCACCATCTACAAAGTTGAGCTTTCCGTCTCCGACATGGATCGCCACTATTATGAGACCCATAAACTGACCGTTGCCAAACATCCCTCAGAGACGGATGAACGGCTGATGGTGCGCATTGTCGCTTTTGCGCTCAATGCCCATGAGAATTTGGAAATGACCAAGGGCCTATCAACAGATGACGAGCCAGACATCTGGCAGAAAAGCCTGAGCGGCGAGCTTGATGTCTGGGTGGCCCTGGGCCTTCCCAGCGAGAAGGTGATGCGTCAATCCTGTAGCAAAGCCGACAAGGTGATTGTCTATCCTTACGGTGGCAGAACAGCTGAGGTTTGGTGGGACAAGATCAAAGGCAGCACCACCCGTTTTGACAATCTTCAAGTGATAGGTTTTTCCGAGAAAGACACAGGCGAACTGGCAAAACTGGCAAGCCGCACGATGAAGCTGCAGATCAATATTCAGGACGGCGATGTGATGGTCAGTGTCGGTGACAGCATCGTTTACGTCACCCCGCTAAAATGGAAGTGTGCTGCATAATACTACGTTGCCCGCAGCAAAGCCGAACTTGACTTGCTCAGTGGTGCCCCGTCAGCCAGATGTGGCTTGCCAATGTCCGCACCGAGGAAGCTGTTCCGTGGTGCAGATTGCCATGCGAATGGCAGCGTTGGGCCGACCAAGTCGGAAACGTGGGCAAGAGCAAAACCAATCACCTCGTTTCGTGTCGGGAGAAGCCTTGCGACTGACACACGCCCAGTTACTATTATTCCGCAAGTTGATCGAGAGGTTTGGTCAAGTTCTTGCGACGGCAAACGGCTGACGGGCACCCAACCAATCTGAAGCGGCCAAGCGTCACAACCGGGCGAATACGGAGAGTTTGATGAAGAGGCGATTGATGCAGGTGAAGATGGTGCAGCATGCAGTTGGACGGGGCGGCTTCCATTGCGGCGAGTTGACACTTGGCCAAAAAACCGCTCCGATGGGTCTATGACTGCGGGTCCAATCAGGCCGATGCATTGCAGCGAGAGATCGGTTCCATCGCAAGAGGCGGCGAAATCGACCTTCTTTTTCTTTCGCACCTCGACAGCGATCACGTCAACGGAGTCGATCTTCTGCTGTCACAGGTCAAAGTCCACGAGGTGGTTTTGCCTTATCTTGATGAGGAAACGCTCGTCGCAATCATAGCGCGGGACGCTGCCCGCGGCGCATTGACTGGCGTGTTCGTTGAGGCCGTAAGCGATCTGGCAGGTTGGTTCGGCAGCCGTGGCGTTGAAACCGTCACATTCGTTGAAGGCAGCGACGAGGGTGGATCGGACGGTCCAGATGTGCCTGACGCTCCTGATCGCGGCGGGGATGGCGACCGCACCGCGAAATGGACGGGCGACACAGCATCAGTTTCGGATTTTGGCTCCGTTGCTCAAGCTGGCGAAGGCGTCGCGCGAATGCGGCGAGTTGCTCGAGGCTCGTCCCTCCTTGTGACTACGCCAGGTGGGCAGCTAATTTGGGCATTGATCCCCTATTTCCATAAGGCTTCCGCTGCTTTGATGGCAAGGCCGACATTTATCCCATTTCCGATTCAGACGCCGGAAAACGGAGCGTAACTGATGGTTAGGCGATCGAAACGCTGCACAGGGACTCACTGACTGGTGCTGGTTAGCCGCACCGCGGCGTCGGCACGGCCAATGAATGACTGCTTTGGGCCATTGATTGACGGACGCACCTATTGGATCAGCGCAATGCTGCGCGTTAGAGAAAGTCAGCTTCGGAGCCCAAAATGACGAATGCTGCACACGGCATGAACGGTCGGGCCGTCGCGTTCGTGGAGCTTTTGCCTCGCTCCAAGTGTTGCTATTTGTGCATGCGGGCCTAAAGCCAACTTATCGTCTGGCGAGCGACGTCCACCAACTTTCATGAAGGCGTTCCCAATGGCCACCAAAACGAACCTGCATCCCCGCAATCAACATTCGGAAGGCTACGACTTTGTGCGTTTGGTGGCGCAAACACCTGAACTCGAGGCTTTTACGATCAGTAATCCACTCGGTCAGACGACGATTGATTTTCAAGACGTGAAGGCCGTCCGTATGCTTAATCGGGCATTGCTAAAGACGCATTACAATATTGATTTTTGGGATATCCCTGCCGGCTATCTATGCCCACCCATTCCCGGTCGTGTCGACTACATCCACTATCTTGCGGACTTGCTTGCCGACAGCAATAATCAAGCCACTCCGCGTGGGCGTCATATCAAAGCTTTAGACATCGGCACCGGTGCAAGCCTGGTTTACCCTTTGACGGGCCAGAGCGAATATGGCTGGCATTTCACTGGCGTCGATATAGATG
>JBAVTI010000487.1:0-4746 GCA_049696055.1 Paracoccaceae bacterium
ATGCTGTGGCATGGCCTGCGTAATCCGGCGGCATGGATATCGCCGGGGTTGGCGCAGGCTTTGGGTAATACGCTGGTGGTCGGTGGCATTGCGGCGGCGCTGACGGTTGGGGGGGCGCTGTTTCTGGTTTATGGCGTACGGTTGGCGGGGCGGGGATTGCCGCGGCTGTTGTTGCCGGTAACCACGATTGGCTACGCCGCGCCGGGGGCGGTGCTGGCGGTGGGGCTATTGATCCCGCTGGCGGCGCTGGATCACCGGGTGGCCGATCTGATCGAGCGGTTGACAGGCCGCGACCCCGGTTTGTTGCTGACGGGTACGGCGGCGGCGATCGTGCTTGCCTATGTGGTGCGGTTTTTTGGCATCGCACAGGGGGCGGTGGATGCGGCGTTTGGGCGGATCTCGCCCAACCTGCCTTTGGCGGCGCGGTCTTTGGGGCGCGGGGCCGGAGGGACGCTGTCGGCGGTCTATCTGCCGCTGATGCGCGGATCGGTGGCCACCGCGCTGCTGGTGGTGTTTGTCGATTGCGTGAAAGAGCTGCCCGCGACGCTGTTGTTGCGACCGTTCAATTTTAACACTCTGGCCACGCGCCTGCACGAGCAAGCCAGTCTGGAGCGATTGGGCGAGGCTGCCCCCGCCGCGCTGTTGGTGATGGCGGTGGGTTTGTGCGCCGTGGCGCTGCTGGCGCGCGCAAACCGGGACGATGGCCAAGGCTAGGGGCTTGCGCGTTTCGCAATTGGGCGGTATTTGCAAGGCGTTGCCCCTATAGCTCAGTTGGTAGAGCATCTGATTTGTAATCAGAGGGTCTGCGGTTCGAGTCCGTATGGGGGCACCAATTTATCAAAGGGTTAGCGGCGAAATTTTCGCTGCAAACGATTGCCAGGATGCGTATGGGACGCGGCCAGGCAGCTGATTCACAACTTGGCGACAATGTCAGCAACCTCGACCGGCTTGTAGGCGACCGCCCAAGACCATTTGCCCCATTTGCCAGAAGCTTTCGTTGTTCGCGCGCTTTTTCTTCAGGTCTTCGGTCAGAAGGTCGGTGATCATCTGCACTTTTAGCAGGGTCACGCCGGGCCATTCGACCTGATCAATGTCCTTTGCCGCCTCGGGGTCAAAGGTGACGCTAGTATTCGGGCTACGGCCTGTGTCTTCTTGATGCCGTTGCGCCGGTCAGCAAAAAAACCCGCCCTGAGCGCGCACCAGCGTTCAGTTCTGTTTAGGAGAACGCTGGCTGCCCTGCAGCAGTAGGTTAGCGGCAACCGATCTTTCCGGCGTGAGAGATGGCACGCCGCTGCCACATCCTGGATGCCATAAACGACAGCCGACGCAGGTCACGGTTGATCAACACCGCAACTGCCATGAACGGCGTCTTTTCGCCGCGTCGACGTCACATTGGATATTGAGCGAGCATTTGCGGTTTCCAAGTGACGAAGCCGGTGACAGGAACGTCGTTTTCCAAATCCTTGCCACCTGAATCAAACATTTTCCGGCGTGAAAATATCAAACCCGATCAAACGCTTGGAAGGCCCCGTTCCGTTGCGCGGGTCTCGCAACATCTGGCCCACCGCCTCGACCGCCAATCTTTGGATTGGATGTGCCAGAACCATTGACAGAAGATTGTCCATCAACCCCAGGCGCGTGTGTTCTGTGATGTCGTGCCCGACCGTCACGATCTGCCCCTGACGGCCGCACGCCTTCAGCGCCTCGAGCACGCCGACGATCCCGCCGCCGGCCACATAAAGACCGGCCAGATCGGGTTCGCGGCGCAGTAACTGTTCGGTCACATCGCGGGCGATCGACTTGTCTTCAAAGGTTTGCAACGGTTCCAGAAAGGTAAATTGCGGCCCATGTTCGCGGAAGTAGGAGCGAAAGCCAGACTCGTTCAATTCCTGGCACCGGTAGCGATGGTTGCCGACCAGAATGCCAATGCGACCCGGCGTCTTGCAAAGGCCGTGGATTGCCCAAGCCGCTGTTCGCCCCACCCGCCAGTTATCAAGCCCGATAAAGCCAACCCCACAAGCCGCCGTCAGTTCAGAGATCAGCCCATAGGTTGGAACACCCTGCAGCGCGAGCGTCTCGATCGCATGAGAGATCCGCGCATGTTCTGCCGACACAACCGCAAGCGCCTGCACCTGTTCCCCCAGACGGAGCATCTGCGCCGAAACGGCCTCGGGTGACAGATCATCCATATGCTCGATCACGACCTCTACCGCTTCGGGGCTTTCTGCGGCTGCCTGCTGCAGCGCCTCGGCAATCAAGCGATAGAAGGTGCGGTGCGATTGCTGCAACAGAAAGCCCAGACGGACCTTGGGCCTTTCGACCATCAACCGATCCCGCAAAGTGGGCAGAGCGTAGAATTGCAGCGCCTCGGCCACCTCTAGCACGCGGGCAGCGGTGGCAGGGCGGACCTTGGCGCGCCCGTTCAGAATACGGTCAATCGTCGAGATGCTGACGCCCGCCTGTTCGGCCAGATCCTGGATCGTTGCACGTTTGGCCATTGGAACCCTCTTTGAAAGAATCTTTCATTTCTGTGGCGCAAGGAATGCGAGAAAAGAAGTGAAATGCAGCACAAGTTATGAAAGATCTATGTGCGACATTTTGTCAATGGTATGAAAATTCCACGCCGTAGAACGAAGCGACTCTGCGGTGAAGGGGGGAACCATGGACGATCTGAATTTCGGTGTGCGCGACAAGCGCGGGAACTGGGCCCCCAATGCGCCCTTGGAAATTGCACCGTTCTGGACTGGCAAATTCAACAAGCTGGGCGGGTGGATGCTGGGCTATCTCTGGCCCCACAACGCGCTTTTCATGGCCATCACCCTTGCCTATTGGTATCTTGTGCTGCCCGATTGGGACACGATGAAGTCTTTGTCCTTTGGTTGGGGGCTGTGGCTTTATGCGGCCAATGCCGGCGGCGTGTTCCTGATGTATGGCGCGGTAGAGCTGTTTTATTACACAAAGCGCATTCAAGGCACGCGGTTCAAATACAACGCGAAATTCCCGTCGGATCAGCCGTCTGACGTGTTCTGGTTCAAAAGCCAGAACATCGACAACTTTCTGCGCACCTTCTGTGTATCAATCCCGCTGTGGACGGTGATCGAGATGGTGACGCTTTGGTGCTTTGCCAACGGCTATGCGAATTGGGTCAGTTTAGAAGACCACTGGCTGTGGTTGGGCGTGCTGATCCTGCTGGCCCCGGCGATCCACGAGGTGCATTTCTTCTGCATCCATTGGCTGATCCATCGGCAGCCGCTGTACCGCTGGATCCATGCGATCCACCACAATTCGATCAACCCAAGCCCGTGGTCGTCGATGTCGATGCATCCGGTGGAAGGGGCTTTCTTCTTTTCGGAAATGATGTGGCATCTGCTGTTGCCCTCTGCCCCCTTCGTGGCGTTGTTCCAACTGACCAGCACTGCTTATGGTGCCATTGTCGGGCATATCGGCTTTGACAAGCTGGAGATCGGCGAAAGCCTTGCCCCCGACAGCCACGCCTACACCCACTACCTGCACCACAAATACTTTGAGGTGAACTATGGCGGCGATGGGGTGATCCCTTTGGATAAGTGGTTTGGCACCTGGCACGACGGCACCAAAGCGGCTGACGAGCAGATGAAAGAACGCTTCCGCCGCAAGAAGGAACGGCTGGCCGCCAAGAAGTCTGTGCAGACGCCGGCAGAGTAGCAAAAGCGACAAAAGAATACGGCTGGGGCGCGTCAGGAGGGCACCCCCACCGGATACCCACGACCTTAACAAACCGCGGTTACGCGGAGACTTCAACCGGGAGGAGACCCATATGAAACTTGGTAAATTGCTTGCAACTGCAGCCGTGATGATGATCGGCGCATCGACGGCCTATGCCGAAGGCGCAAAGATTTTCGTCATCGGCGGCAAGCCCGATGATCCGTTCTGGGGCGTCGTGAAAAAGGGCGCTGAAGATGCGGGTCTTGTGGTGGCGGCTCAGGGCGGTTCGGTTACCTGGCTTGGCCCGCAGAACTATGACAACCTTGGTGTCGACGCGGCGGAACTGATCCGTCAGGCCATTGATCAAGGTGCAACCGGCATCGTGGCACCGGACTGGGTTCCCGAAGCCATGGATCCGGCTTTTATCGCGGTCAAGGAAGCAGGCATTCCGTTCATCGTCTATAACGCTGGTGGCATTCAGGCCGCTGACCGTCTGGGTGCGATGAACTATGTCGGCGCGGTTGACTATCTGGCGGGTGTGGCTGGTGGCGAATATGTTGGCACCCACGGCGCCAAGAACGGCGTCTGCATCAACTCGCTGCCGGGGGCGGCCAACATCGAAGACTATTGCAACGGCTTTGTTGAAGGCATCACCAAGGCTGGTGGCGTGGGATCGGTTCTGCCGCTGCCTGCAACTGCCGAAGGCAACGTGACGGCAGTATCGCAAGCGATCCGCGCGCATTTGTTGGCAAACCCTGCCATTGATGCCGTGTTTACCACAGCCAACCTTGACGCTGTTGGTGCGGTTCAGGGCATTGCCCAAGCCGACATGAAGGGCAAAATTCAGGTTTGCGGCGTGAACTTTGACGAGGCGATCCTAAGTCAAATCAAAGCGGGCGATCAGGCCTGCGCGATCGACCAGCAAGGTTATCAGCAGGGCTTTTATGCCGTGTCGATCCTTAACGGCTGGGTCAACTATGGCGTCAGCATCCCGACCCGTGAGATCCTGACCGGACCGGGCGTCATTGATGGCGGCAACATTGACGCGGTGCTGTATGGTGC
>JBAVTI010000488.1:0-4515 GCA_049696055.1 Paracoccaceae bacterium
ACTCCGACCGAAGGGAAGAACACCATGCGGAAAACTACACTACCGATCTTGTTGGCCGCCAACTTGGCGGTTGCAGCGCCCGTATCTGCCCAAACCGATTTTGGCAAGATTGTCTCCGAGATCGCCCAGTCGCTGATTGACCAAGAGCTGGATCGGACTGCATATCTGGAGGCGCAACGCCTAAACACGGTCAGTGCCTACCGCAACTATCTGACGAATTTTCCAAAAGGAGCCTATCGCGTCAATGCCGAGCGTGCCTTGACAAAGCTGGGTGCCTCGGTAAATCCCAGTGATCCCCCTCGCAAGGGCGGCGGCAATCAGAGTGCCGCCTCTGTCGAGGCATCCATCGGGCTGAGCCGCACACAACGAATTCAGATACAAAAGCAGCTGACGTCAGTCGGCTATTCTACGGGGGTGGCTGATGGTCTGTGGGGGGCAAATACCCGCCGTGCCATCACCCGGTGGCAGACCGCAAACAAACTGCCGGCAACCGGCTACGTCACCGCGCCGCAGGTCAGGTTGATCGCGAAGCAAGCAGGTTCCAGCGTCGGCCTTGACATCGGCGGAACAGTGACTGGCGATGATCCAATCGAAGAGCGACTGCTGAGCCTGACCTACGATGAGCGTCGCGAGGTTCAGAGCAGGCTTACTTCGCTCGGCTACAGCACCCGGGGCGTCGATGGCGTCTTCGGCGCGAATACGCGTCGGGCATTGGCCTCGTGGCAACGGGATGTGGGTCTGCGGGCGAGCGGCTACTTGACTGCCGATCAATTGCGCGCATTGCGTCGCCAGACCGGCGGATAACTGGACATAAGGGGGAGGTCCGCCGACAGAACACAGCTCCCGTCGTCAGACGTTCAATCCGAGCTGACATCATGATCGCAGACAGGTTGTAGATGGCGGTCGGTTCGACTGATCCTGCCTCTGTGCCTGATCAGGGCGCAGAGGCAGGATCAGCCACAAAATACTGTCCCACACTTTCCGACTGCATGGGGATGCTGCTTGTCCCAGACGCTGAGATCTTTTGCGCGGACATCGCCGACCTCGAGAAGCTAATCGCCGATGCGGGGACAGTTTAGTGTGCCGATTGACAGCATTTCCGCGATGAAAGAGTTCGGAATGCTTATATTGCTTTGCGTCGCATCGATGTCCGGCGTCACAGCCGCTTCGCGGTGCCAAATGACGGCGACAAAGGTTCGGAGTGATCTGAACCACGTCGCCCGCGCAAAGAGAGTCCGTCTGTGACCTAACCATCATCGATTATTTTGGCGCTCTTGTTCAAGCGTTCGTCCCGAGAATAGAGTCAAACGTCACGCGCCATTGCTCGGTGACGACGTCGGAACGCAGCTTGGGATCGGCCGCCCGGCTAAAGGCGCACTCCGCCATTTTGGTGCGCCATTCAGCATCCGAATATAGCTTTTCCAATGAGGCGGCGAGATGGTGTGGCGATACCACAACGCCCGTTGTGTGATCGCTTGTATAGGTCATCGTTGCGACTGCCGGCAGGAACACAGCGCTGTCTTCCCACAATGATCGAAGAACCTGCGTATCGGGTAAAATTTGCGCAGCTCCGGTGGCGGCATGTTCAAAGGCAACAAGACCCCAGCCCTCGCTGTTGGATGTGTTTACACCGACATCTGCCGCATTGTAGATTGCGTTTAGGGCTGCGTTGCTGACGCATGGCGCGCCCAGATCCTGTGACGTCAGAACCAGACGGTCGGCAATTCCATGACGCCGCGCAAGCAACCTAAGATCCCATGCGGGCCCCACAACCGAGGTGTGAAGATAAAGCTTGACTGGCGGCGGCTTGCCTTTCGCGAAAAAGGCGAACCCTTCAATCGTCAGATCAAGCCGCTTCTTTGGCAGGTTGCGATTTGCGTTAAGAACAAGAAAGGCCTCAGCGCTGGTATCAAGGCCAAGCGCGCGTTTTCCTAAAATGCGAGATTCTTGTAGATTGGGTATAAGCGGACGAAACAGGTTGGTATCCACGATGTGTGGAATGACGTCGATGCCGGGAAATCGTTGTGCAAGGTTGGAGTCCGATCGCGCCAAACCATCGCGCAGGATCGTGCGGCCGACCTCGGTGAATACGACGTAGTGTGTCGCGCTGCAAATCGACTCCAACACCTCTGGTTCGATGGGACCGCTTTCAATCGGCGCATAGATGATGGTCTTTGGTCGCCAATTCACGGCGTTAATTCGCGACAAATAGCGCGCCTGATATCCCAGATCATATAGCAAAAAGATCAGGTTTGGGCGTAATTCATCAATAATAGCGGGAAGACTTGCCCAACCATACGGATCGGCGATGGCCGCTGCAGCGACAAGTCGCCAAGGCCAGTCATGCGCCTGCCCGTCATAGCGGGTTGCGTATTGGACAAGATCGAACTGCTGGTGAAGCGGCTCGAAGATTGACCTGATAACCCGCGCATACCCAGTCGGTGCTACGGCATCACCGATGATAAGGATTCGTGGGCGCGCCATATCAGGGCGTCGGACCCGGCATCACTTTTTCGATTCAGTCAGAATGCTTGAGGTGACGGTCAGAAACATGTCGTCGGTCATATCCGCGTAGGTGACGCCCTGTACACTCAACGAAATGCTGACATTCGACAAGCCTGCACCAATTGGATAATTCAGGGGCGGCGAATTCGGCGCCAGATCGCCGCAATCTCCGCCGCTCTTGCCGTCACCCGTTGTGAAACTGGTGTCGTAGTGGATGGTGCCAGTGGTGTTGTTTAAAACTTTCATTTCCAAACCCTATCAATGTGCCCCGGCGTTATTGCCTTAGCCGCAGGTATCGGGAATCTGCTCGCAAATGAACTCGATCAGGGCGCCCAGACCGCCAGCCAGCACGGTGCTGCCGACCGCTAAAGCACCCGACACAACGGTGGTTGCCGCAGCGAGTGTCATCGATGCGCTGAATGTAGTGACCCAGGCTATCGCACCGGCATACAGAGGACCAGCCGCACCCGCCGACGCAGCTGTGACGACAACCCCAAGAACTGCGATAATCGCTGCAAACCCGATTCTGCAGGCCCAACAGCGGAAGAACCCCCTTTTCGGCTGCCCGCCGTGGGTAATCGCAAGATCGTTTGTGGCCTGTTGTTTCCAATAGGCAATCGTCTGCTCCATGACGGCCGCAGGCGTATTCGCGAAAAAATCGGCGGGCAAGCCATGGTCGAGCAGAACCTGAAGCGGATCCGTCGCCAGAGCGATCAGCGTCGGGTTCTTGTCGCGCAATCTGAAATTGTTTTCGACCGAAGCATTGATACTGGAGCCGACTGTATTGGCAAATGCCAATTGCTCATCACTCACGGCTGGCATAAGCAAACCCTCCCAAAACGTGTTTCAAGCTATGCTGAAAAGTCTGAGCGTTTGAACGATAAACGTGCGTCAATTTCAGGCAAAAGTCAACCTAGATCGAGACTAAAGCCAACCCGCCACGGACCCTTCAACCTGCCACGATAGGAGTCCATTCATCCCTTGCACTTAAGATTTTCGGTGGTCAGATGCAGGGCAAATTTAGCAGGCCTCTGGAGTGAACCCGATGGAGTGGACCACAGGGCCTGAAGATCTGATACGCTGAACGGGTCTTGTTTGGAGAAGGCTCATGACGTCACGAGGTCCCTACCGTCGGCATTCGACACCGTTCAAGCTACAGCTCTGCCAGGATATCCTTGCTGGCATTATCAAGCGGCGCGATGCGCAACGCAGCCTCAACATCTCCGGCAATCTCATCCAGTTGTGGCTGACCCAGTTCGACCGTGGCGAGTTGACAGATGAAGAACCGAAGCCAGCGTGATCGCCGAATACGAGACCCGCAGCGCAGCCCTTGAGCGTAAGGTGGGCCAACTCACGATGGAGCTGGATATTGCCAAAAAAAAACGCGGATGCCGACCGCGAACGGCAGCGAGAGACCTTACGTCACCAGCGGCCCCGTACCTGCTCCATCAGGCGGGGGTGCAAAGCCATGAACCTGCCGCGCAGCACCTTCTATTACCGCCCCGCCGCCAAGGCCAAAGGGCTGACCGACGCCGAACTCACGGCTATCATCGAAGACATCCAGGATGAACTGCCGTGCTACGGCTACCGGCGAGTGACCCACGAGCTTCGTCGCCATGGACTTGTGGTCAATCACAAGAAGGTAGCACGGGTGATGCGGGTGGCGGGACTTGGCATCAAGCCCCGCAGGCGCTTTGTCCGAACGACGGACAGCCGGCACGATTCCCCCATCTTCCCGAAGCTTTACTGCAACATCATCCCCGATCAACCGGACAGGGTTTGGGTCGCAGACTTCACCTACATCCGTGTCGTGGCGGGATTTTTCTATCTGCCGGTCATCTTGGATGCCTGCAGTCGCAAGGTCATAGGCTACGCGCTGTCGCAGCGTCTCGACACGCCCTTGGCACTTGCGGCCCTGCTACTCAGCCGTGGCCAACCGAAACCCTCCCGAATGCTGTCTCCACCTTACGGACAGGGGCTGCCAATACGCATCTCAAACCTATCGTGATG
>JBAVTI010000489.1:0-1836 GCA_049696055.1 Paracoccaceae bacterium
CCCAAGAGGATCGCACGCAAATCTCGAAACCGCAGGTGAAGAGTTTGCGTAAGTGCGCCCTTAGGGGCGCCGCTTTCCAGCCGGGTTCACTATTCAGCCGCATGAGGCTGCCCTTGTGTGAGGCAGGTTCCGGCCCAAAGCGGTCGGCCGACCTCGGTCATGTTGCGAGGCGGTGTTCTCCAAAGCTGACACTCGAAACATCGAGCAGCATTTCCCTCTCGGGCGGGCATGTGGCGCATATTAGACGCGCTTGTCTTGCGGCAGAGGCGGGTCGGCGGCGCAGGTTTCCGAGGACGACTTTGCTTGCTGGACCACAAAGCGATGACACGGAACCCGCGACCTCGGGCTTCATCCACTTGACTCGCTTGCCCCGATACGCTAGCGGGCTTTCAAGGTGCCGGTCACCTGCCGCCTGCGGACGTAAGTCACGGTGAAGCCCGGATCGCGACGACATCTCACCCTCGAAGCATTTCGCGTGGTGGGCAATGCAGGCTCCCATCCATACTGAAATGCCTCATCAGAGGAGTGAGCGATGTCTGTCCGGCACGCTGTCCCACAGGACAATCCGTTTCTGACCGCCCCCATCGGGCGGCTGTTTTTGTCGAATGCCCTTCCCATGGCTGTGGTCATGTCGATGGGCGGCATTCTGAACGTGGTCGACGGCGTCTTCGTCGGACGCTTCATCGGTGCCGAGGCGCTGGCGGCGGTCAGCCTTGCCTTTCCGGCGGTCATGTTGATGTCCGCGTTGGCAACCCTAGCAGGCGGCGGCATGTCAAGCCTGCTTGCGCGATCTCTGGGTGCCGGGGACCGCGTCGCTGCGGCCCGAGTCTTTGCCGGGGCGCACGGGTTGGTGTTGTTGATTTCGGCCCTTCTGGTGGTGCTTTGGGCGGCCTTCGGCCGGGCGCTGCTTATCGAAATGGCGGCCAGAAATGTGCAGCTTGCCGAGACGACGTGGGCCTACCTGTCCATTCTGATCTGGGCTGCACCGGTCCAGCTTCTGCTTGGCCTGCACGCCGATGCCTTGCGCGTCGAGGGACGTGCGGGAACGATGGCCGCGCTTTCGGTCTTGGTGAACCTGCTCAACATCGGCGCGAACTGGCTGGGGATCGTCGTCCTTGGCCTCGGGATTGAAGGCTCGGCCCTCGGAACTGTGGCGGCGCAGGTCCTTGGCCTCGCGCTGGCTCTTGGCCTTCGGGCACGAGGAAAGGGGCTCTTGCCGCTCGGAATCCTGCTGGCGGAAAGCTGGGTCGCGACCTGGCGGCGGATCATCACACTCGGCCTGCCCCTGTGTCTGAGCTTCCTCGGGATCGCGCTGGTCGCCAGCATGGCCATGCTGGCGCTGCGCCATCACGCGGCAGACTATGACAGGCAAGTCGCGGCTTATGGCGGGGTCACGCGGCTTCTGAGCCTGGCCTTTCTGCCGCAGATGGCGATTGCCTTGGCTTTGCAAGGCATCGCAGGCCAGAACGCCGGGGCCGGGCGGGGCGATCGGGCCCTGGCGGCTCTGCGGCTGGCCATGACTGCGGCCTTTCTGTGGTGTGCTGTGGTGGCGCTGACAGGGCTCTTTGCGGGACAAGTGGTCGGCGGCTGGTTCAGCAGTGATCCACAGGTGGCTATCGCGATTGTCGCGATACTTCGGCCCATTCTGGCTCTTTACGTGTTCGCCGGCCCGATCCTTGTGCTGGCCATGTATTTGCAGGCTCTCGGTCAGCCTGGAAGGACGGCCGCACTTACCCTCGTGAAGCCCTGGGTGCTGATGCCTACGCTGATCCTCGCGCTTCCCGCCGTTTACGGGGTCAACGGCATTTGGCTGGCCTTTCCCATGGCGGACGGGGT
>JBAVTI010000490.1:0-1802 GCA_049696055.1 Paracoccaceae bacterium
CGCCTGCGTCCGGGGATGCTGGAATCAACCACCCAGCCGTGCGCGCATTGCCATGGCACCGGGTTGATCCGGTCGGATGACAGTCTGGCGTTGCAGATTCTGCGGGCTTTGGAAGAAGAAGGCACCCGCAAGCGCAGCAAGGAAGTGTTGCTGAAAGCGCCGGTCGCCGTGATCAACTTCCTGGTGAACAACAAGCGCGAGCATATCGCGTTGATCGAGGCGCGCTACGGAATGTCAGTGCGCATCGAGGCCGATCCGCATCTGATCAGCCCGGATTATGTGATCGAAAAGTTCAAGACCGCAACCCGCGTGGTGCCGGAACCGTCGATGTCGGTGATCTCGGGCAATGCGGGCCTTATGGGCGCCGCTGTCGATGAATATGACGATATCGTTGACGAAGATATCGTCGATGTCGAAGACGAGGCCGAAGAAGCACCCGTTGTGGCTGCCCGTGCCGAGCCGCGTGCCGAACCGCGCGCCGAGGGCGAAGGCGATGGCAACGGTGGCAAGAAAAAACGTCGTCGGCGTCGTCGTCGCAAGGGCGGCACAGGCAATGGCGAAGCCGGGCAATCGGCAGGGTCGGACGAAGAGGGTGACGACGAAGACGGCGACGATGACGAGGCAGATGCCGGTGATGACGCCGTTGTTGCGGTAACTCCGGCGGAGGCCGAGGTAGTTGCCGAAACCGAGGCACCGAAAAAGACCCGCACCGTCAGCCGGTCTTCAAAGTCAAAGCCCGCAACCGCTGCATCTGGCGACAAGCCTGCGCCCAAGGCACCGGCGAAACCGGCACCCAAAGCTGCCGCCAAGCCATCGGCGAAATCGGCGAAGGCGGCCGAAGCAACACCGGTGGCTGTGGTTGAAACTGTCGATGCCGAAGCCCCGGCCAAGCCAAAGACGACCCGGTCACGCAAGCCCAAGGCAGAACCGGTTGTTGTCGAAGCAGCAGTCGAAGTTGCGGCTCCGGCTCCGGCTCAGGTTGAAACGCCCGCGCCGGTATTGGTTGCCGATCCCGGCCCGACCGTGGCCGCATCCCCCGTGGTTGACCCGTCCGAGGCCGAAGCAGTGGCCGACGATAACAAACCCAAGCGCAAAGGTTGGTGGTCACTAGGCCGCTAATCGTTCGGCGATACGACAAGACAAAGGCGTCGGGTACCCCCGGCGCCTTTTCAATTGCCGCGTTGGATCAGATAGGCGGTGGCGTCGCCTGCAGCTGTGGCACCCAAAAAAACATGCCCGCCTTCGGTGCAAAAGTGCGGCAGATCAACCGCCGCCATCGCATCGGTCGCGGTCACGCGCAAAACCTGACCCGGACGCATGGCCAGCAACCGCTTTCGCGCCCGCAATACGGGCAGCGGGCACAGCAACCCCACGCAATCAACCTCAGCGTCCCAGACCATCTGCTGCTTTCTTTCTGGAAAAAATATCCCCGCCAGAGGCATCCAGCCTTGGCCAAGCGCACCACCTTTGCTTATTGCGCCGCGCTGGACCCGGCAAGGGGCACTTGGCTTTCCATCGTCGGCTGGCGTTGTTAGGGTTGGGCCAACCTCAACCCAAAGGCCCCCCGCGTGCATAAACCCAACGTCAGCCACACCGAGGCCTACAGTGCCTTTGACCATTTTTTCCTCAAGGCGCTGCGGTCGGTATCGCATGTGGTCAGCGTCAAACAGCTGACCCGGCCCTTCTGGAACCGCTGGCGGGCGGGCGACGTGGGCGATGATGTGCTGTTTGATTTCTTAGGATCGATGCGCAGTCTGGACGATTGGCAGGGGGCAGCCGAGCGGTTGATGGCGGGGGCGGCG